>JALVAQ010000127.1 GCA_027011095.1 Bacteroidales bacterium | reverse complement strand
AATCGTACAGGAGAGTTCTCGGGTATGTAAGTATCGAGGCTTTCAGGAAACAAGACTTGTTGGCCTTGCATGTACTCTTTTATAACTACCTTTCTTGACATATACATTTGATTATCAAGTATAAAAATAGGTATTTTTTTTGATATAGCCAAAATTTTCTATCAAAAAAATACAAAGAAAGAGGCTGTCAAATACTTTTTGAACAGCCTCATTACATAAAACATAACCAAAGCCCCGTATAGGGGTGTAATGTAAATTGCTTTGATAACGCCCCGTTTTGGGAGCTTACTATTTTGTTGTAGTGTCAATTCATGTATCTTTTGGCTGTTCTTCCGATAGTTATCGGAAGCAATCTCAATACGTCACTTTGAGGTTGGCTTGACAGTAGTATCTATCTGGCTTCACCCGGTGTTATTCAAATAACATCCCTTCGGGATTTTGGCAAAGTTCTTTGGAAAACATTAATCCCCGGCAGCAGGAATGGAAAGGTGTGCCTGCACAATACGCCATTTACCATCGTGGCAGTGTTTTAGTACGCCTGTAAAACGTAACCCGTCCAGCGATTTTGCTTTGCCGTCTTTCATGTAGTTGTATTTTAAAATTTCGGCAAACCAAGCCGTGTTGCCCGTTTCGTTAAGTTTAATGTATTGCTCCGAGGTGGTAATAAAAATGTTGTCGATGGTGGCAAACTGTTTTTTAAAGGCGTTGCGAATGTTGTTCCATCCCATCAACCGGTCTTTGGAGGCGGTTCCATATAAAATAATGTCACCATCGGGTGCCCAAATTTGCTCCACAAGCGACAAATCTTTGTTTTCGTTGGCAACAATATATTGCTCCAACACATTTTCAATCGATTTAAGTTCTTCACTTCGGTTAACTGTTACTTTTACTGTTTGTTGCGGCGTGCTGCACGATATTAATATCAAAAGTAACCCGAATGTCATAAAAAAGGCTGATTTTTTCATGGCTGTATCCATTTGTTAATAAATTTTTGTGTTACAAGATACATTTTTTTAACGCTCATTTCAAGTAAGTTGCGTATTTAAATCCATTCTTGATTACATAAGTTAACAGCTTGTAATTGTCAGTTAGTAAATAATTTAAAAAAACGTTTTTAAGTTTCAGTTATTCTTCGTAAAATTGCACCCGATTAAAAACCTAACTATTTATATCACCTATGGGCGATAAATCAATCAGTAAAAGTTACTTCTCACTCGCAGCTTTGTTGCTGTTTTTTTTGTTTTCAGGAACCACCCTTTTTGCACAGCATAACGAGGGTAAAACCGATGAAAAATGGGAAGAGGAAGTCTTGGAGCAGGACTTTAAAGCAGGCGATATGATTATTGAACATATCTCCGATTCGTACGAATGGCATATTTTAACCTGGAACAAAACCCACATCAGCATTTATTTGCCGGTTATTCTTTACGACAAAGGCGAATGGCATGTTTTCAGCTCGAAACATTTACATCATGGCGAAGCTTCTTATGAAGGTTATCATGTGGCCAAAGAGGGTTTTAATGGCGGAAAACTGGTTAGAACTGATGCCGAAGGAAACGAGGTAAGGCCCGATTATGACATTTCGTTTACCAAAAATGTATTGTCAATATTTATCAGTATTTTTCTGTTGATGTGGATCTTTATCTCGGTGGCTAACTCGTATAAAAAACGCAAAGGCCATGCTCCTAAAGGGATGCAGTCGTTGTTGGAACCGCTTATTCTTTTTGTTCGCGATGACATTGCCAAAGCCTCCATTGGTCATAACTACGAAAAATACACCCCCTATTTGCTAACTATTTTCTTCTTTATCTTTTTTAACAACCTTTTCGGAATTATTCCGTTTTTTCCGGGTGGTGCAAACATTACCGGAAACATTGGTGTTACAGGCGTTTTAGCAGCATTTACTTTTATTATTACCACTTTTAGCGCCAACAAAAACTATTGGGTGCACATGGTTAATATGCCCGGAGTGCCGTGGTGGTTAAAGCTTCCATTGCCATTGATGCCCATTGTTGAAATCATGGGGATGTTTACCAAACCCTTTGTACTGATGGTTCGTTTGTTTGCAAACATGACCGCCGGCCATATTATTGTTTTAGGCTTTGTAAGCCTCATCTTTATTTTTGGCCACATTGCTCCCGTTGCAGGATACGGTGTTTCGGTGGTTTCGGTAGCTTTTAGCATATTTATGGACATCCTTGAGTTTTTGGTAGCATTAATTCAGGCTTACGTATTTACCATACTTTCAGCCCTCTACTTTGGCATGGCCACCGAAGAGGCACATTAAATTTAAATTGAATTTTATCCATTTTTAACTAAATATTTTATCATTATGGAACTATTAGCAATTTTACTTCAAGCTGTTGCAGACCTTGCCCCTTATGCAAAAATGGGTGCCGGTCTTGGAGCAGGTATTGCTGCCATCGGCGCCGGTATTGGTATTGGCCAAATCGGTAAAGGTGCAGTTGAAGCCATCGCCCGTCAACCCGAGGCTGTTGGAGACATTCGTTCAAACATGATTGTTTCTGCTGCTCTGATTGAAGGTGTTGCCTTCTTTGCTATCGTTGTTACCTTGCTTATCGTTTTCTTGTAAAACACGGCAACTTGCAACTGTTTTCTTCTACCTTACAGCGGTTGGCTGTCGGGTAGAAGATTTTTTAAGAAAAAATTAAAATCAATTATAAAACGATTTAGAAAATGCAATTAATTAACCCCGGTTTTGGACTTATTTTTTGGATGACCCTGGCATTCTTAATTGTTCTTTTTGTACTTACAAAGTTTGCATGGAAACCCATACTTGCTTCGTTAAAGGAGCGTGAAGACAGCATTGAAGATGCTTTGCAGGCCGCCGAAGAAGCAAAAAAAGAGATGGCTGCCTTAAAAGCAAAAAACGAGGAGCTGCTTAAAAAAGCACGCGAAGAGCGAGATGCTATGTTGGCTGATGCCCGAAAAATAAAAGAGCAAATTCTTGGCGAAGCCCGCGAAAAGGCCAACAAAGAAGCAAGCATTATTGTAGAAAATGCCCGCGAGCAAATTAATTCGGAAAAGCAGGCTGCTTTAGTGGAGCTTAAAAATCTTATCGCAACCTACTCCATCGAAATTGCCGAAAAAGTACTTCAGCAAGAGCTTAGCGACAGCAAAAAACAGCAGGCGTACGTGGATAAATTGCTTAAAGAAACAAATTTGAACTAAAGAGATTATTCAATGAGAGTTAACTTATTGGCAAAACGGTATGCACAGGCATTGTTCGACCTTGCCCTCGAAATGAAACTCGAAGGTAAAGTTGAAAAAGATATGCAACTTGTGGGAGCAGTGCTACAGGATCACAGAGAGTTTAAAAAGCTCTTGAAAAACCCTGTGGTTGATGACTTTAAAAAAGTTAAGCTGCTGAATGCGGTTTTTGAAGGACATATTCAGGAGCTGACACAGAAATTTTTTGCCCTGATTGTTAAAAAAGACCGCGAAATGTATCTTGAACCTGTGTGTGAAGCCTACATTGATATCTACCGGAAGTACAACAATATTCTTCCGCTTGAGCTTACCACTGCTTACAAAGCTGATAAGAAAACCAAAGATACCATTGCTGAAAAAGTGGCTAAGGCCACTAATATGAAAATTGAGCTTCACGAAACGGTAAACAAGGACATTATTGGCGGATTTGTAATTAATTACGAAGACTATCAATTTGATGCCAGTGTTAAAACGCAGCTTAAGGAGCTTCAAAGCGAATTTTCAAAGAATTTATTTATTAAGAAATTATAACCAGAAAACAATATAAATATGGCAGACATCAAACCAGCTGAAGTATCAGCCATACTGAAGAAAGAACTTGCCGGTTTTAAATCGGAAACCTCTCTCGATGAGATTGGTTCCGTGCTTCAAATCGGTGACGGTATTGCTCGTGTTTACGGACTTTCAAACGTGCAGGCCGGCGAGCTTGTTGAATTTGAAAAAACAGGTCTTAAAGGCATTGTGCTTAACCTTGAAGAGGACAACGTGGGTGTTGTTCTTTTGGGCGACATCGAAGGTATTAACGAAGGTGACAAAGTAAAACGTACCAATAAAATTTCATCCATTAATGTGGGCGAAGGTTTGTTAGGACGTGTTATTAACACCCTTGGCGAACCCATCGACGGCAAAGGCCCCATAAAAGGCGACTTGTACCAAATGCCGCTTGAGCGTAAGGCTCCCGGTGTTATCTACCGTCAACCGGTAAACGAACCGCTACAAACCGGTATCAAGGCAATTGATGCCATGATTCCAATCGGACGTGGCCAGCGCGAGCTTATTATCGGCGACCGCCAAACAGGTAAAACCGCCATTGCCATCGATACCATCATTAACCAAAAAGAGTTCTTTGAAAAAGGAGAACCGGTTTACTGTATTTATGTTGCCACAGGCCAAAAAGGCTCTACCGTTGCCAACATTGTAAAAACACTGGAAGAAAACGGAGCCATGGATTATACGGTAATTGTTACCGCCACCGCTTCCGACCCTGCTGCCATGCAGTTTTATGCGCCCTTCGCCGGTGCTGCCATTGGTGAGTTTTTCAGAGATACAGGCCGTCCGGCTTTAATTATCTACGATGACCTCTCCAAACAGGCTGTTGCCTATCGCGAAGTGTCGTTGTTGCTGCGTCGTCCTCCGGGCCGTGAGGCTTATCCGGGAGATGTTTTCTATTTGCACTCACGGTTGTTGGAGCGCGCTGCTAAGGTTATTAACAGCGATGAAATTGCCAAAGAGATGAACGATATGCCCGAAAGCATCAAACATCTTGTTAAAGGTGGTGGTTCGCTAACGGCACTCCCCATTATTGAAACACAGGCGGGAGACGTTTCGGCCTATATCCCTACCAACGTTATTTCCATTACCGATGGCCAGATATTCCTCGAAAGTAACCTCTTTAATGCCGGTATCAGGCCTGCTATTAACGTGGGTATCTCCGTATCGAGGGTAGGGGGTAACGCACAAATTAAAGCCATGAAAAAAGTGGCCGGTACACTGAAACTCGACCAGGCTCAGTTCCGCGAGCTGGAGGCCTTTGCCAAGTTTGGCTCCGACCTTGACGCCGCCACCATGTCGGTGTTGGAAAAGGGAAAACGAAATGTTCAAATCTTAAAACAACCGCAGTACTCGCCCATGACGGTTGAGCATCAAATTGCTATCCTTTATTGTGGTACCAACAACCTGTTGAGTGATGTTCCGGTTGAAAAAATCATCGACTTTGAAACGGAGTTCTTGCATCACATGGATACCACGTATGCCGATACGTTAAAAACACTGGCTTCGGGTAAACTTACCGATAAAGCCGTTGAGGACATTAAAAAAGCTGCCGCTGAAATTGCCGGCCGTTATAAATAATAATTTGATTTAACCTGATACATCTATGGGAGGTCTCAAAGAAGTCAGAAACAGGATTGCATCGACTAAATCCACCAGGCAGATAACCAGTGCCATGAAAATGGTGGCAGCGTCGAAGCTTAGGAAAGCACAAAATGCTATCATTGGCCTGCGTCCGTATGCTGCTAAACTTACCGAAATAATGCAAAACCTGAGTGCCGGTATGGATGGCTCCGATGAGGGTGTTTATGCTGCCGACAGAGGAGATCAGAAGGTGTTGATTGTTGCTATTTCGTCCAACAGGGGCTTGTGCGGTGGATTTAACATTAACGTGGTTAAGGAAACCATCAACCTTATCGAAAACCAATTCAGTTCGCAGTATAAAAAGGGCAATGTTTCTATTGTTGCGCTTGGCAAAAAGGGTGGCGACCTGCTCACCTCACGGGGATATGCACCTGAGAGAATTGATAAGGAAATTTTTAATGATTTGACTTTTGAAAATTCGGTGCCTTTGGCTGAAGAGTTTATGCAGGAGTTTGTAAACAAAGATTACGACAAAATATTTTTAATCTACAACCAGTTTAAAAATGCAGCGGTTCAAATTATACGAACCGAGCAGTTTTTGCCGATAGCCGAAAGTGAAGAGCACAAAGAGGATGGCCGCGAAAAAGCCGGCCAACATGAAATGCAGGCTGACTTTATTTTTGAACCGGGCAAAGCCGAAATTTTGGAAGCACTGGTGCCGAAGGCTATCAAGTTGCATCTGTATAAAGCGTTGATTGATAGCTTTGCCGCCGAACACGGTGCTCGCATGACTGCCATGCATAAGGCCACCGACAATGCCGACGAACTTATTAAACAACTTAACCTTACCTATAACAAAGCACGTCAGGCTGCCATTACCAACGAAATTCTTGAAATCGTTAGTGGCGCCGAAGCACTGAAAGGTTAGTTTACGTTATAACAAATTTTTAACAAAGGCTTCACGATTGTGAGGCCTTTGTTGTTTGCCTGAGCTTCTGATTTTCCTGAATATTTCAGGTTTTTTAAATCTTTCTTCTTCAATGTCATAATCGTCTTGTAAACCAAGCCAAAATTTTGCTGAATTACCAAAATACGAACTAAGTCTTAATGCAGTATCGGCAGTAATTCTTCTTTTTCCTTTTATTATTTGTGATGTTCTTGTTTGGGGAATATCAATATCTTTTGAAAGTTTATAAGCAGAAATACCCATTGGTTTTAAAAATTCTTCCAGTAATATTTCTCCGGGATGTATGTTATCTAACCGTTCCATTTTTTAATTATTTATGATAGTCCGTTATTTTTACCTGATGTGAATTATTATTATTCCAAATGAAATAATCATAGTATCTTAATGCATTACTAACGGAAAAGATAAGTATTTGTTTTGGATTTAATAATGAAAACTTTATTTTAGCAGATCCTTATTTTAGAAGATAATGAAATTTATATTTACTGTTCATAAAAACATATTACTCGTTTTGCTGTTGCTTTTCTCTGTTGGGTCAGGTTTAATGGCGCAGACGTCCGGTTTTATTACCGGAGTGGTAAAAGATTCAGAAACAGGATTTCCTGTTAAAAATGTTAATATCACGGTTTATAAAAGTTCAAAAGGAACGATTTCTGCTGTTAACGGAACGTTTAAAATTTCCGTGTCAAATTTTCCGGCACTTCTTCAATTTTCACATATTTCGTATTACAAAAAAACAATTACTGTAGGTGAAGCAAACGCAGGTTCAATAACCGTTTTTTTAACCCACCGGTCGGTGAACCTTAAAGAGACTGAAATTCTCGGTGAAAAGTATAAGGTTTTTAAAGGTGTTGAGAAAGAGATAGTTGATTACGATTTTATCGACACCAACCTGATTATTCTTGTTAGAAACATGAAAACGTTACAACGGGAGTTAATTATGGCCAATGACAAGCTTGATACCATTTGTAAAATGAAGGTTCATAATATAAAGCATCCAAAAAGCATTTTTAAAGACTGTATGGGAAACTGTCATTTGATAACAAACGATTCTGCTTATCAAATATATTATGACGGAAAAAGTATTCAACTAATTTATGCGGCAGCACTCGATAAATTTAGAAAATTACTGGGAAACTGTATTTTTGAGACACCGGAATACCTTGTTTTTGAGTATAATTCAAACAGGGGTGTTGATTTGATGTATGCTGCTCATAACCCAATTGAGATTACCAAACCTTCGAAAAATGGTAATTGGAATCAGCAGTTTTATGGCGTTGATAAAATCAATCACAAAAAAATGATTATTGATGAGTTTAATGAACGGGAAAAGCGGCAAATGGCTTTTGAGTATTCTAAATTTATTTTTTATAATCAAAAAGATACTACCAGATATTTTGGAGATATATTACGGTTTAACGAGATGGCCTTTTTTAAACAGGCTTTTCAGGCAATGAAATATCTAAATGACACCATCTATTATTTTAACCATTTAAAATCTTGCATTAATTTATACTCTGATAGTCTGACCTTTATTGACGCCATCCATATAAACTATAATTTAAAGGATAACTGGAAACAGACAATAATAACAGACAGGATTAAAAACAGGGCTTATACACTTTTTAATTTCGGAACGAAACTGTTGTTATCGCAAATAAATTTAAAAACGGGCACCACCATGCCGGTTACAACTATTGACAAGCTTTTCCCTGATAAAATCAAGGTTAACAACGGGTTTCTCTATTTTTTATATATCGATGCAACCAATGAGTTTGGAAAAAGAGAGTTGTACCAAAGTCAGATATCAAACTAATCCGTCGCAACAATTTCGTTAAAACCGAACACGACCTTAAACCCCATTGATATCATTAACTTTTTAAAGCTTTCGGGAGGTTGTTTTGAAGTTATTAAAACAAAGTCGCCGCCCCAGGCTCCCAACGATTTTACAATGCCACCGGTGTAATTGGAAAACAGCTGTTGCTGAACCGGAGAGGTTTTTAAAATTGCCGACATAATGGTTTCGTGTTCTTGTAAAAGGTGCTCAAACCGTGGGAGTGAACGGCAAGTGGAAATTTCGCGGGTGATGGCTGTAATGTTATCAATATCCGAAGGGGTAAATGCAGCCTTTTTTTTAAACTGTTTAATCGCGTCGAGCGACCGTTGCTTTTTGCCCAGATAAACAAAATAGAGGTTTTGAGCAAAATCGGGGTTAAAGGGCACCTTATGATACTGCGGCTTGCCATTTTGAAGTTTGTAATTGATGGGGTTGTTTTCCAGTGCCACAGCCACATCATACCCCGAGCCTTTAAAGGTTTGCTTTTGTAATTCAAAGGCATCAACACCGGCCCAGCGGGCGAGGTTGGCAATAAGGGTAGAGCTGCTGCCAAATCCGTATTCGGGATTAAATTCAAGGCGGGTTTGTACCTTGATGCTACCCGAGGTTATAAAGTCGGGGTTTTGTTTACGAACTACCGTTAATATTTCCGCAAGCCTGTGGCCGAAAGTTTTGTCGGTTGCCTGCAACAGATGAAAATCGTGCAACGAAAATGTTCCTTTAAACCAAATCCCGGAAGGAATTGTTGCTTCCCATTGTAAAACAGCTTTATGGTTTGGTAAATCCGATACAGTTAATTCCTGACCTGCTTGTAATGGGATGGCAAGGCCTTCGGCTCCTTCGAGGATGAGGTATTCGCCCGACAGGAGCAGCTTTCCGTGTGCTTTGTATGTTTGTTGAGTTGTCAAGAAGAGCGTGTTTCCTGTAAAAAATTACTCACGCTGGCGAACGAAACAACTTTATCGCTAAAGTACTCAACTGCCAGCTCTTTTTCCTGATCGGTGGCTTGAAAATGGTTTAAAATATTCATCAGGTGCATTTTCATGTGGCCACGTTGAATGCCTTTGGTAACCAGTGATCGCACTGCTGAAAAGTTATTGGCAAGCCCCATGGTAGCGGCAATCATCATTAATTCATCGGCGGTTGGTTTACCCAACAGCTCCATCGACTGTCGTGCCAGCGGGTGTAGCGAGGTAAGCCCGCCCACCGTTCCTACGGCCAGCGGCAGTTCAAGATAAAATTTAAATCTGCCGTCTTTTATTTCAACGTGTGAAAGGCTTTTATACTGCCCGTCTTTCGATGCGTAGGTATGGCCTGCCGCTTCGATGGCTCTGAAATCGTTTCCAGTGGCAATGGCAACAGCATCAACTCCGTTAAAAATACCTTTGTTATGGGTAGTAGCACGATAGGGATCCACTTCGGCGATTTCCACTGCTGTTTTAAATTTTTCGGCAAATTGCTCTCCGGTCAGCTCATCATCCAGTCCGTTAAGTTCTTCAATATTGCATTCAACCCATGATCTTACCAGACAGCCCGGCGTATAGTTCGACAAAATAGCCATAATGATGGTAACCTCTTTTTCCTCCTTTTTAAAACCGGGGTGTATGTTTAAAAAGGTTTTTAAGGTTTGGCCAAACTCTTCGAGGCATGAGTTGATAAAGTTGGCTCCCATGGAATCTTTGGTGTTAAACGAAACACGAATTTGGTAATAGTTTTCTATTTTATCGGTTAAATCCAACAGCTCAAAACCGGTGATGCCGCCACCGCGTTTTTCCATATTTTCGGTTATGTGAGCTGTGGCAGTCCTGAAGTTCCGTGTAAGTTCATCCCATACCTTTCGAAGTTTTTTTACGTCTCCTTTCCAGCTAAAATGCAACTGGCCTATTTTGGTAACGTCGATAACTTCGGCATGAAAGCCACCGTGGTTTAACCACCATTTGGCTCCCGACGATGCTGCCGCCACCACCGAGCTTTCTTCGATAACCATGGGCACAAGGTACATTTTTCCGTTAATGCTTACGTTGGGCGATACGCCATAGGGGATGTAAAAATTAGAGATTGTATTTTCCGAAAACTCATCAAAAATTCGTTGCTTATGTTTGTCAGGATGCCAAAAACTTTTCATCAAATCAATGGCTTCCACCGAGTTGTCCATTAACTCGGCAACAATTTTAAGCTTGTCCTCCTTTAAAAGTTTGGAAAAGCCTTTGATGATTATATCGCGTTTTCTTCTTCTCGGCATATTAAAAAAATTAACTGACCATACAATCAATATCTAAAAATAACAAACTATTCGCATCGTAAACCACACAATTTTAAGCTTTTACTCTCTCTTTGTAACAACTTCTTTCGCTTCTCAACTTCCTTCTTTCTTTAAATCTTCTCATTAACCCATTAACTTATTATACCATTAACCTGTCTCCCCACTACCAATCATCCTCTTCCTCTTTCTTTGCCTGTTCAGGCAGCATCTTGTTTTCAAGGCTTTTACTCCAGTTTGTAACAAAATCATTTATTTGTATTAAATAGGATTTCCATTTTTTACGGTACATGGTGTCGCTTTTGTTTAACATCTCCTTTATGGGTACTTTGCGTCCGGCAATTACTTCCAAATCGTTTATTTCCCATTTATAGCGCCCTTCTTTAAACACTACGGTAAAAGTATAATTAACCTTGGCTGTTTTGGTTTTTACATTGTTGGTAGTGTCGAAGGTGTATAAATAAAAAGAATGTTTTCCGAGTATTTTTCCCGAAGGCAAATCACGAATCTGCGTTACACGCGTAGGGCTTTTATAGTAGTTATTAAGCCAGTAAACACAGCGGTTAAAAAGCTCGTCTTTTGTGCCCTTTACATGCACAACCTTTGAAAACTCAACGGTATTGGTTTCAGCATCAAAGGGTATTTTGGGGTCGGGAAGGGTGTTTTGCGCATGAAGCATAACCCCGGCCAACAGCAGAATAAATAAGGAAACTAATGTTTTCATAGTTGAAATATTTATTATTGACAAAATTAACGTAAATATTTGTTCTTTAGCATAGTTTTAAATAATTAGAGGTGATAAT
>JALVAQ010000126.1 GCA_027011095.1 Bacteroidales bacterium | reverse complement strand
GCATATACGTTTACCATTTTGTATGGCCTGATTCACCCGGTTGGCTGTTTGTTCCGAAATGTACATCTCTTCCGAATCCACTTTGTGTTTGGTAAGGTCTTCCACCTCGATGGGCCTGAAGTTGCCAAGCCCGGTGTGAAGTGTAATTTCGGCAAAATCTACTCCTTTAATTTCCAGGCGTTTCATTAGTTCGCGTGAGAAGTGCATACCGGCAGTGGGAGCGGCAACAGCTCCTTCATATTTGGCATAAATGGTTTGATATCGTTCGTCATCTTCAGGCGCTACTTCTCTTGCATGAATTTTTGGTAGCGGTGTTTCACCCAATTTTTTGAGAGTGGCTTTAAATTCTTCGTATGAGCCGTCAAATAAAAAACGAAGCGTACGGCCACGCGAAGTTGTGTTGTCGATAACCTCGGCCACCAATTCGTCTTCCTCGCCAAAATAGAGCTTGTTTCCAATTCTTATTTTTCTGGCCGGATCAACCAATACGTCCCACAAACGACTTTCGCGGTTAAGCTCTCTCAATAAAAAAACCTCAATCTTAGCACCTGTTTTTTCTTTCTCGCCATATAATCGGGCAGGAAACACTCTCGTGTTGTTGATTACAAAAACATCGCCATCATCAAAATAGTTGATAATGTCTTTAAACTGTTTGTGTTCAATGGTTTTTTTTGCCCTGTCAACAACCATTAGTCTTGATTCATCTCTGTTTTTCGGAGGGAAATCAGCTATCAACTCCTTGGGCAAATTAAATTTAAATTGAGAAAGCTTCATATATTGCTATTTTGTGTTATTATCGTTTTGTATTTCAATGCTTTAATTATTACAATAAAAAAAACAAACTAAAAAGTCGGCAAAGATACAAATAAATGAAGGCTTTGTCAAGTAATATGCTATATTTATTTAGCTGTCAATATTTTATAAATTGGTGGGTTAAAAACTGTTAATCTTATTTAATATCCGTTTTCAAACTTTACCTTTGCGCTCTAAATTTTTAGTAATGAAAAGAGGATTAATCACCCTGTTATTTGCCATGGTAAGCTTTGTGCTTTTTGGACAGGATATGCTTACAGGCAGGGTATATGATAAGCAAACCGGTACTCCGTTACCGGGAGCAAACATTTATTTTCCCGCCTTTGAAAGAGGGGTGGTAACCGATTCAGACGGTAATTATACCATTAACCGGTTGCCAAAAGGGGAGCAGCTGGTAACAATTTCGTTTGTGGGTTACACCACAAAAATTGTTAAAGTAAACATCGGGGTCAAAACTACGGTTCTTAATGTTGCTTTAAGTCCTGAAGTTATTCAGGGGGAAGAGGTTGTGATTTCGGGTAATTTTGCCGGCAGGCAACATGTAAACACCGTTAAAATTAATACGTTGGAGAGAAAATCGTTGCTGAATGTGGCCTCGCCATCGTTTATTAAAGCCATTGCCTCCATACCCGGAGTAGATATGATTTCGAAGGGGCCGGGTGTTGGAACACCGGTAATTCGCGGACTTTCAACAAGCAACATATTGTTTTTAAACAATGGTATTCCCATGGAAAATTTTCAGTTTTCCGAAAATCATCCCTACATGATTGATGAGTCGAATATTGGAAGGGTGGAAGTGATAAAGGGGCCGGCTTCGTTGTTGTATGGTTCGGGGGCTGTTGGTGGAATCATCAATGTAATTCCCCAAAAGCAGTTGCCTCCGGGAACCATTCGTGGTAAGGCTGTTTTTAAGTACTATTCAAACACCGACGGGCCGGATGGCACTATTGGTATTCGCGGAACCAACAATGATTTGGTTTGGGGACTTAGCGGGCATGCTGCATCAAATAAGGATTATATTGATGGTAATGGTAATCGGGTGGACAATTCGAGGTTTAGCACAAACAGTATTAAAGCCAATATCGGGCTGCTGAAGGAGAGAGGCTCTTTTAAGTTGTTTGGTGAATACAGCACAAACAAGCTGGGATTAACAGTACCGCCCGCCATTCAAAGTGTAAATGACAATGAAAGAAAAAACAGCGTTTGGTATCAAGACCTGTCAAATCTGTTGGTGCATTCAAAAAACAACCTCTATTTTGGCGATGTTATTACCAATATTGATGTTGCCTGGCAAAAAAACCATCGTCGGTTACAAACCGATCCGGCTTTACCCTATTTTACAGCGGTTGATATGTTGTTAAACACGTTACATTACAGTGTTCGGTCAACCATCCCGGTAGGAAGCAGTTATAAGTTTTCGGTGGGAGCACAGGGCATGTGGCAAAACAACAAAAACAATGTGGCTCCCGACCACGTGCTTCCCGATGCCACTATAAACGAAGTTTCGGCATTTGCGCTGGGGCAGTATCAAACCGAAAAAATTAACATCGAAACCGGTTTGCGCTATACCTTTTACCACTTGTTTGTCCCCGCACAGCCAAAAGGGTGGCCTAACAAGCCGCTTATGGGGCCGCTGGTAAAACAATACAGCAACGTGAGCTTTTCGTTGGGCGCAACCTACCATCTTAGTGAGCAATTGCTTATCAGAGCCAACATTGCTTCGGCTTTTAGAAGTCCTAATCTTGCCGAGCTTACACAGGACGGTGTGCATGCTACCCGCTACGAAAAGGGTAACCCCGATTTAAAAACCCAGCGCAATACCGAGGGCGACCTCGGCTTGCATTTGCATACGGTTCATGCCACTGTGGATGTGTCGGGATTTTATAATTATGTAAACAATTATATTTATCTAAGCCCTTCAACCGATACCACCGAATCGGGTTTGCCAATTTATTACTATCAACAAAACAGGGCAGTGCTTTTTGGTGGAGAGGCAAAAGTGCATGTTCATCCTCATCCGGCTCATTGGCTGCATTTAATGGCTGACTGGTCGTATGTGGTGGGTAAAAAAGCGGATGGAGGATTTTTGCCTTTTATTCCTGCTCAAAAGTTCAGGTTTGAAATTAAGGTTGAAAAACAGACGTGGTCGGTTTTTAGAAACTCATACTTTAAAATGGGAACCAATATTGCGCTGGCACAAAATAAACCGGCTCAGTTTGAAACCCCTACCGATGGGTATTGGTTGTTGGATGCGGGTATTGGTACCAATATAGAAGTTGGAAAGCAATTAATATCGTTGAGTATCAATGGTAATAATTTGCTAAACAAAGTTTATCAGGATCATCTTTCAACCTTAAAGCCCCTTGGAATTTACGATATGGGCAGAAACGTAATGCTGGTGCTTACAATTCCTGTTGGAATCAAAAATTAAGGGTATCTTTTTGTGAGTGATGCCACCTCAACTCCTAATATTTTTTATGCCCAAACTTGTAAACCGAGTAGGCTATTCCGGCGTTCATAATTCCTTTGTAGCCATAGCCTAACTCAAGGTAAACAGCCAATCGTTTTCCAAACCTCACTCCGGCAAGGTTTATTTGATATCCGGGCAATATCATGGTTCGGTTATCGGAGGTAAGCCCTTCAGCGCGGGCGGTAAATAATTCTTTTCCCATGGTAAGGCCGATGCCGGCTCCCGAGTACATTTGAAAAGAGCCGTTGTTAACATAGCGATATTGCAACTCAAAGGCTCCGGTTATAAACTGGCGGTCGATTATACCCTGCTTTTGCCCCATGTAAAAAATTTCCGATGAGCTTGTTCCATAACCAACGGTTCCGCTCCACATTAAAAACTCATTTAAAGTAACAAACCGGTAAGTAAAAAAAACATTGCCCGGGCTTTTGTAATTATCTCTGATATAACGGCTGTCGGGTAACTGATCATCTAAAATAGCTGACTTAAAAGTATAAAACCTGTCGGGAGTTAACATACCGTAACTCAACGAAAAATCGTGATGATGATAGCTTTGCGCCCTTAGGCCTGCTAAAGAGAAAAGCGCAAATAAAAGCAGAAATATTTTTTTCATAAACTAAATAAGATTCATAACAAACATACAAAATTCCCGCCTTAAACCGGAAACTCGTTTAGATTCACCAAATAGTTAGACAACCCTTAGGAGATAAAGTTGTATTTTGAAAAATATTAGCAGGATAAATAGCTTTTCTACGGAACCACTGATGAAACATTAAACGTTTTTCCTTTTAATCCGGTGTCGGTTTTAAACTTTACACTTTTGTATTTTTGCAGTAACCGTTTTCTGTTTTTTGATTCGTAACCAATGGCATGGTTGAGTTCGCCCGGGGGAACTGAAATAACTATCGGGTTTGACGGGTTAACATGGATATTTTGTAGTTTATCATACCATATTTCAGTTAAAACCAGCTCCTTAAAAGAGGGGTGGAACGGGCCGTCAACCAGCTCTTCGCCACTGAGTAAACCTTCGGAGGGGTGCAACCCCGTGCGGATAACCTTAAGCCCTGCATTTTCAAATAACGGTAAAAGATGTTTGGTCCACTCAACTGCCTGCTGTAAAGTAAGCGGTTTGTATTTTCCTTGTTTATACCAGGTGTGCAGGGCGGTATCCTTAATTACTACCGTAGGATAGATGCGGGTGTTGGATGCTCCCAGCGAAATAATGGTTTTGGCTGTCGTTACAGCCTTTTCAAGCGTATCGCCCGGCAGGCCAATCATCATTTGAAGCCCCAAATCGAACCCCTGCCGTAAAATCATTTTTGCAGCGTCAATGGTTTGCTGTGGTGTGTGGCCCCGATACGACTGTTTTAAAACTTCGAGGTCAAACGACTGGGCACCCAACTCAATGGTGGTTACGCCATAGTCTTTTAAAAGTGTCAGAACCTCCCCATTGATGTAGTCGGGCCGGGTGGATAAGCGAATGCCCTGAATAAGTCCTTTTTCGAGGTAGGGCCGGGCGAGTTTTAAAAAATTTTCCTGTTGCAAAAGCGGCAGCCCCGTGAAACTACCTCCGAAAAAACCAATCTCCACATGACAGTTTTCTTTGGGGAAAGTAGCGAGATAATCATTAACAGTTTTTATGATTTCATGGGATTCGCGTATGGCAATATGCCCCGATATTTTGCGTTGATTACAAAATGCGCATTGAAACGGACAGGCCAATTCGGGAATAAATACAGGTATGTTAAAGTGTTTTTTCAACGCTTCAAATGGTTTTGGCAAAAATGCCATTTTTTTAAATACTTTTGCAGGTTTAATTTTAGAAATTAATAATAATGGTGAAAAACAGAGAGAAAATGAAAAAATCAGCAAACCTTATGAGCCGGCTTTTGATGCTTTCGCTAATAGTGATAATTGCCATGGGTGGTGCCACATCGTGTAAAAGCAAAAAGAAACTGGCCAGAGAAAAAGCAGAAGCCGAATACCAGGCCAAGGTGGCGCAGGCAAAAAAAGATTTAACAGCCATGTTAAACGACGAAACCAATTGGACGCTGCCTGAAAAACAGGAAAGACTAAAAACGATTAAATCGTATAACATCGACGATCAGGATGTAAAAGATTTAGTTGTTAAGGTTGAAGCCAAATTAAAAGAGGAAGAAAGAGCAGCTGAGGAGGCGCGGCTTAAAAAGAAAGAAGAGGAGATGTCCAATCAGCTACGGCGAAAATATCAGTTGATTGTTTACACCTTGGATAACATTGCAAAAGCTAAAAACTTCGACGAAGCCAACAGCCAAATTGAAGGCGCTTTGAATTTATATGCCACACCCGATGTTCCGGTACTGATTATCATAAGTAAAAACAAAGGGTATAACGATTACGACAGGCCTACAACCATTTCTAAATTTATGAACTATTTAAAAGACACCAAAAAATTTAACTACGATATTGAATCGGCCAAGTACAACGACGACGGTAAAATTACAGAACTTGAATTAATAAAAAAATAAACCCATGAAACGTATAGCATATTTATTGATATTGGTTTTTGGCCTTGGATTGTCATCGCAACTGTGGGCACAGGATAACCTTACCCCCGAACGTAAACAGGCCATCGACAGCCTTGCACTGGAAAAGGTAAAAGACCTGAGTAAATACATCAGTATTATTGGCGACAAAGAAACGCCCTGGAGCGAAGCCAACCGTGTAATTGACCGTGCCGAAGAGCTGTTTATGCAAGGCAGCGAAATGGGTGTGTCGTCGTTGGTTAAACCCGAAATAAAGTATTATCCGGTTCGCAAATATTTTGAACGGTTGATGCGTCTTAACTACAACAAAGTTGAAATTGAATGGTACGATATTGAGTATGTAAGCGATTTACAACGGCAGCCCGATGGTACCTATGTTGGCGTTATTACCGTATTTCAAAAGTTTAAAGGATACGACAAAGAGGGGCGTTTGATTTATCAGGATACCACAAAAAAAGACATCACCGTTTATGTAAAACGCAAAGAAACTCAAATTGGCGGACGCCTGATTGGGTTCTGGGATGTGCTGCTCGGCGATATCAGGGTTAAGGAAACAACGCTATAGCAAAAACTTTAAGTAGTAACTACCCGGTTGCCAGTAGTTTAAGCAAAAGACTTTAAACAAGTTTACTGACAAAAGGATTCCTTCCAAAATATCTAAAGAAAAAATTATTAGGATAATAAAAAAGGGTGCGACAAATTGTAAAATAAAGGAAGAATATGAGCTATTTCAAAAACCTAATATGATAAAACTAAAGCATATACTAATAGTATCCCTGCTCTTAAAAGGTTTGTTTCTTTATGCCCAGTCGCCGGTTTTTGTAAAACCCATCGAAGGAATCTACGGACAGGATTTCATCATAGTAAATTATGTGGATTGGGATGTTGGCGACTCTATTATCGATTGTAATTGCGGCACTAAAACCTATGATGGGCATCAGGGCACCGATTTTGTTATCAGCGGTTTTCCACAAATGGACGAGGGTGTTAACATTGAGTCGGTTGACTCCGGTGTGGTTGTTTTTATACACGATGGCGAGTTCGACCGCCATACCGATGGCAACCCTGAACTTGGCCTTGGCAATTATGTTGCCATCAAGCATAGCAACAGGTATTTTGCATATTACGGACATATGAAAAAGTACTCGATAGTTGTAGGTGTAGGCGATTCGGTAGTTCCTGGGCAGGTTATTGGTCAGGTTGGCAGTTCGGGTAATTCCACCGACCCGCACCTGCATTTTGAGCTTTGGTACGATTCGTTGTATTTAGTTGATCCCTTTGCGGGTTCTTGTGGCAACAATTATTCTTTTTGGATAGATTCTTTGCCTTACGATACAAATTTCAATGTTTGGGATTGGGGGTTATGCGATTATGTCCCACCCCTCGACTCGCTGCGGGAGCGACCCACACCAAGGATAAATTTCAATAATCAAGATTCCATAATTACATTCTGGAACCTTCAATACGGTATAAAATCGGGTGATTCGACACGCATAGAATGGATTACTCCCCAAGGCAATTTGTGGTTCGATTATAGCTTCACATATCAAAGCGACTGGTGGTTTTATTACTATTATTCCTATATATCCACGCCACCCGATACCTATTTAGGCGAGTGGACATATAATTATTATTATAACGACAGCCTGGTGCTGACCGGCCATTTTCTGCTTGAGCTTCCTTTAACGCAGCCTGAAATTGAGCATATGCCGGAACTGGTTGTGCGACATTACGGAAACGGAACAATTGCTGTTGAAATCCCGGAAACATTAACTGCCGGATATGTTGAAATTTACGATTTATCCGGAAAGCGTCTGATAAAAAAGGTTTTCAATAATAAAAAACGCATTTTGTTGGATGTTAACGAAAAAAGTTACAGGCATGGCCTTTACTTAATTGTTTTAAGAAACCCTAAAGGTGTCCGGATACGTAAAATTGTATTATAAACAAAAAAGCTTCCACTAACGTGAAAGCTTTTGTTGCCCGACCAGGGCTCGAACCTGGACTCTTCTGATCCAGAATCAGACGTGTTGCCAATTACACCATCGGGCAATGAGGGCGCAAAAATAGTTAATTTTTATGCTTTGTCAAGTAATCCGATAAAAAGATTTAAAAACAAAAAAGAGCTGCTTTTTAAGCAGCTCTTTTCAAAATAATTATCTATATCTATTTACACTTCAGCACCTGCTCAACCTGATACTTGGCAGCATCAACATTGGGGCCTGCTGTAACTTTTTTAAAGTAAGTACAGGCATTGGTGTTGTCGCCGGCACCCTGATAGGCTTGTGCCAACACAAAGTAAATGGCGTTTTTGTCGCCGTCACCTTTTAAGGTTAACGATTTTTTAGCAGCCTCAATACCTTTGCTGAATTTTTTCAACGCGTTGTAGCCCAAGGCCATGTTTAAAAATAGGTCAGCATCGCCGTTACCATATTTTAAAGCATCGTTAAAAAAAGCAATGGCTTTTGACGAGTTACCTTTTCCAAGCTCTTCACCACCGGCTTTGTACAATCCCAAATAAGCAATTTTTTTGGCTTGTTGTACCCTTTTGGCCTGTTTTGAACTGCCGGCGCCGGCTTCAATGGCTTTGTCGGCATATTCTTTCATTTTAGTAAAATCGCCTTTGTCTTTATAAACGGATTCTTTTCCCATAAAAGCTCTGATACATTTTGGGTTTTCGGCTAAACCGTTGTCAAACTGCTTGAGAGCCTCTTCGTATTTTTTACTTTTTAACAGACTATTTCCATGTCCGGCATATATTTGTGGAATAATCGACTGAAACTTCTTAGCTGATTTTTCGTCACCATATTTTTTTGCAGCAGCGATGCCTTCTTTTAAAACTTTTACCGACTCATCATACTTTTTCTTTTTGTATAAAGTTACTCCGTAATATTTGTATGCTTTCATCAATGCCGATTGCGCACTTGAAGTCATGTCGGCAGCTGCTTCACCAACTTTGTTACCCATATCAACGGTTTGTTGCAAAGCAGGAATAGCCTGTGCATAGTTTTTGGCTTTATACAATTCAATGGCATCGTTATACTTTTGTCCTACGGCTTCAACCGACTGAGCTGAAACAGAAAGACCAAAAGCAACCATGGCTGTAATCATCAATAATTTTCCGTACAATTTCATAATCTAAATATTTAATAAGGTTAAATTTCTCAAAAAAAAGTGGCGCAAGATACAAATATTTGCGGATGCTATGGCGCTATTATTGAGTTAAATAATTTTAAAATATAGGCCAGCTATTGTTTTGAGGGGTTGATATGAGTGCATTGAAACTTTTGGGGTAGCCTTCAATTGTTATTTCTTAACGGTTTTTGCTGTTTTCAACATTTTCTGTACAAACATTATCAGCACATAGTATGCCAGCCGTAATGTTTTTTTGGCGAATCTTTTTAGACCAGATTCATAAATGCTTCATCGTTGATATTTTATACTAATTGAGGCAAACACTATATTATTTGTTGTAGCATCATGATACCAGGCTCTCAATGAAACCTCGGAATCTGAATATTCCGGCTTTTCAAAGAACTCGTTTATTGTTCTAAACGCAATGATTCTCATTCTATAAATATACACTAATTAATCGATGTATCCCAAATTGGGATATTGTTATTAATAGCGGAGTCGAAGCGTGACACCGAACACCTGGATGTAAGGATATATAGCTTTTTATTCCGTTGGTATAGAGGCTTACTACTTTTTGGTTGCTGTGGTGCAAGGGTTATTTATCCGGGCAGACAAAAGTTTACAAACCTTTTTTCTTTTTACTTAACAGCATCTCCAAAATCATAATAAGAATGACCGTAGAAACAGTGTTTATCAAAATCCGTTCGAGGGTTGCAAAAAAGTTGTGAAACGAAAAAGCTTCGAGGAAAAATAGCAGCAGATTGTGAATGAAAACAAGGGTGGTTGCGTACTTTAAAAAGCCTGTAAATCCCAGTTTGCTGATGCCGGGTTCTTCGCGTGGAGCAAACTCCATCTTTTTAAAGTAGAAATTTAAAACTGCCGGCCGGGCAAAAACCAAAAGCGTTGAAGCGGCAGCCTGCATCCCCAGGGTGTTTTGAAAAAAGTCGATGGTAAGGCCGGTAAAAAATCCTATCAGCAGTAAATTGGTTTTATTAATATCGTAACGCAACAGCAGCAAAAACAACAGGTAAGGATACAAGGTAACATATCCCCACAGGTGCATGTTGCTAAAAAGCAGTACCTGCAATAGCACAAGCAAAATAAACCGTATGCTGTTTTTTACCAATCTGCTATTCATCGTTTTGCTTTAATAATTTTTTTTGCTCTTCTTTCATCAGGTTTTCGATGATATAAACATCCTGCAGGCGTTTAAAATCGGTGGCAAAGCGGATGATGCCTTTTTTAAAATCGATATTGGGGTTTTCGGTACTGCTTTCAACAAAACCTATTACCAACCCTTCGGGGAAAATCATTGATTTACCGCTTGTAACGATGGTATCGCCCGGATAAAGTTCCACATGCGAAGGCACATCCTGTATGTTCCCAAACCGGTAATCGCCGGTATCCCAAATTATGTTTACCAGCATGCCATTCTTTTTTATCCGGCCACTTATTCGGGTATTGTGGTGCAACAACGACATGGCAAGCGAATAGTGTTCTGAAACACCGATAATTATACCGGCCACTCCGCTACCTGAAATTACACCCATCTCTTTTTTAATGCCATGTAGGCTTCCCTTATTAATCATTATATAGTTTGATGGGTGGTTAACAGAGATACTTACCACATGGCCGGGGACATATTTATAAAGGGTATCCTTATAAATAAATCCGGTATCGGTGGTTAAAAAGGAGCCGGGGCAGCTGTTAAGAAGTTCGGCATTTTGCTTTTGCAGCTTTTCGTTGGCCGGTTTAAGGGCAAAATAATCGGTAATGTTTGCAAAAGCTGAAAAAACCCCTCCTGTAAAATCGTTTACCGTATTAAAAGCCAGTGATCGATGGTAGGAGTAGCTGTTTGCTACCATAACAAAAGAGCCGGTTTCCAGCAAAAGAAACAAAACAACAAACCAGTGTTTTCGAATAAAAAGCAGCAGATTTTGCATGGTGAGCCATCCTTATTTGATAAGGAATGTAAACTTCTCGAAGTTTTTTAAGGCGATGCCGGTTCCACGGGCAACGGCGCGCAACGGGTCTTCAGCAACATGAATGGGCAGTTTAACCTTTGCCTGAATTCGTTTGTCGAGGCCTCTGAGCAGTGAGCCGCCACCGGCGAGATAAATTCCGGTACGATAAATGTCGGCGGAAAGTTCGGGCGGGGTTAATTCGAGTGCCTGTAAAACCGCCGTTTCAATTTTTGAAATGGATTTATCGAGACAGGCGGCAATTTCCTTGTAATTCACTTTTATTTCGCGCGGAATACCGGTGAGCAAATCGCGGCCATGAACGGCATATTCGTCGGGAGGATTGTCCAGTTCGGTAATGGCGGCACCCACTTCAATTTTAATGCGTTCGGAGGTGCGGTCGCCAATGGAAATGTTATGCTGTTTCCGCATATACTCTTTAATGTCGGCATTAAAATCGTCGCCGGCAATACGAATGGATTTGTTGTTGACAATTCCACCTAAAGCAATAACTGCAATTTCGGAAGTGCCGCCACCAATGTCGATAATCATGTTTCCGGTGGGTTCGAGCACATCAATACCAATGCCAATTGCTGCGGCCATGGGTTCGTGTATCAGGCGGATTTCTTTGGCTCCTGCCTGCTCGGCCGAATCTTTAACGGCGCGCTCTTCCACTTCGGTAATTCCCGAAGGAATACAAATAACCATTTTAAGTGCAGGCTGAAACAGGCTGTTTTTGATACCAATCATTCTTATCATCTCGCGAATCATATACTCTGACGACTGGAAATCGGCTATTACGCCATCGCGCAACGGACGGATGGTTTTAATGTTTTCGTGTGTTTTACCATGCATCATCATGGCGCGTTTGCCAACGGCAATAATTTTTCCCGAGCTGCGTTCAATGGCAACAATGGAAGGCTCGTCAACCACCACTTTATCGTTGTACATGATGATGGTGTTGGCCGTTCCCAGGTCAATGGCAATCTCTTTTGATAAAAATGAAAATAAACCCATATATTTTTTCTCCTTAAATTCTTAATGTTTAAAATGTCTGATTCCGGTAAAAACCATCGAAACACCATGATTGTTACAATATTCGATTGAGTCTTTATCGCGAATGGAACCTCCCGGCTGTATTACCGATTTTATGCCTGCTTTATGTGCTATTTCCACCGAATCGGCAAACGGAAAAAAGGCATCGGAAGCCATTACAGCGCCCTCCAAAGGTAGGTTAAAATTCTTTGCCTTTTCAATGGCATGTTTTAAAGCGTCAACTCGCGAGGTTTGGCCTGTACCCGAACCTACCAACTGTTTGTTTTTTGCCAAAACAATGGTGTTCGATTTGGTGTGCTTGGCAAGCTTGTTGGCAAACAACAAATCGTCGGTTTCGGCTGCTCCGGGAGCTGTTTTGGTAACCACCTTTAAGTCGTTGGCGGTTTCGGTTTTTAAATCCTTATCCTGTAATATTACACCGTTTAACAGTGTTTTAAACTGCTTGCCGGGAAACCGGAAGGATTGTTTTTTCAGGATAATTCTGTTCTTTTTCGATTTTAATATTTCCAACGCATCCTCTTCATATCCGGGAGCAATAATAATTTCAAAAAATATTTTGTTAATCTCGGTTGCAGTGGCCTTGTCAACAATGCGGTTGGTTGCCAGCACACCGCCGAAGGCCGAAACGGGGTCGCCGGCAAGGGCATCTTTCCATGCCTGTACCAAAGTATCGCGCGATGCCAATCCACAGGCGTTGGTATGTTTGATAACGGCGAAAGTGGTTTCGTCAAAATCTTCAATCAGGTTGATGGCTGCTTCGAGGTCAACCAGATTGTTATACGAAATGGCTTTGCCGTGAAGTTGTTCAAAAACAGCTTCCATATTACCGTAAAAAATGCCTTGCTGATGTGGATTTTCGCCATAGCGTAAAACAACGGCTCCCGTTTGGCTTGCTTTAAAAGTTTTAATGTCGCCGGGATTCATCCAGTTAAAAATACAGGTATCGTAGTGCGAGCTTATGTTAAAGGCCTGTGCGGCAAACCATTTACGGTCATTCAAATCGGACGATCCGTTTTTGGATTCCAACAAATCAATTAATTGCGGATAAAATGTTGACGAAGGAACCACCAACACATCGCGGTAATTTTTGGCGGCAGCTCTGATAAGGCTGATGCCTCCAATGTCGATTTTTTCGATTATCTCATTTTCGTCGGTGGTTTTTGCCAGCGTCTCTTCAAAAGGATAAAGGTCAACAATTACCAAATCAAACTCCGGAATATCATATTTTGCAAGCTGGGCGGCATCATCACTGTTTTCGCGACGTGACAAAATACCTCCGAAAACTTTTGGATGCAATGTTTTTACCCTTCCTCCCAAAATGGCAGGGTAATCGGTAAGCGACTCAACCGATGTAACCGGAATATCCAGCGACTCAATAAAGCTTTGAGTGCCCCCCGTGGAATAGATGTTAACACCCAATTGCTTTAGTTTTTTAACTATTGGCTCAAGGCCCTCTTTGTAAAAAACTGAAATCAGCGCCGATTTAATCTTTTTCAATTTGGTAAATTATTAAAAGTGAGACAAAAACCCCAATCCTCAAATGGTTTTGCAAAATAACAAGTTTTAATCAAAAGTTATTATACTTTTACAATAATTTTTAACGAAAAAAATCGAAATACAAATATTTGTTTACGATTTATAACCATTGACATAGTGATAATATTAAAATTAATACACGAAAGCCTTTTATTTGCCATCAGTTCGTTGGTGGTCAATAAGGTTCGGACTATTTTGTCGTTGTTGGGTATCACCATCGGGATATTTTCAATTATTGCGGTATTTACTGTTTTCGACAGTTTGCAGGATTCCATTAAAACCGAAATTAACTCGTTGGGTAACGATGTTTTGTTTATTCAAAAGTGGCCGTGGGCGATGGGTGGCGACTATCCCTGGTGGAAATACTGGCAGCGGCCCGAACCTCGACTTCGCGAAATGAAACAGCTTACAAAGCGCAGCAATACAATTGATAAGGCCGCTTTTATGTTCAGCGTTTCGCGTAATGTGTATTATCGTAACAATGTGGTTGAAGATACAAGGATACAGGCGGTATCGCACGACTTTATTAAAGTTATGCCCATCGACATTGGTGAAGGCCGGTATTTTACCGATCAGGAATCGTTTAGCGGCCGGAATGTGGCCATTTTAGGGTATGATATTGCCACCGGCCTTTTTGGTAATTTGGATGTGGTTGGAAAAAAAGTAAAAATTTTTGGCCGGAAACTAATGGTAATTGGTGTGATTAAACGCAAGGGCGATGATGTTTTTGGCAATTCGCCCGACAAGCTGGTATATGTTCCGGCAGCGTTTGCCAAAAACCTGATTGATTACCGGCATATTGGCGCTACCATTATTGTAAAAGCCAAACCCAATGTTAGTATTGATGAGATGAAGGATGAGCTTACGGGTATTATGCGTTCAATCAGAAAGCTAAAGCCGGCAGCGGATGATAATTTTGCCATTAATCAAACCGATATTATTTCAAAAGGTTTCGACCAGCTGTTTGCCATTATTGGCATAGCAGGTTGGATTATCGGTGGGTTTTCGCTGTTGGTGGGAGGGTTTGGTATTGCCAATATTATGTTTGTATCGGTAAAGGAGCGAACCAACCAAATCGGTATTCAAAAAGCACTTGGCGCCAAAAAATATTTTATTCTGATGCAGTTTCTGTTTGAAGCTGTTTTTCTTTCGCTGATGGGAGGCCTTGTAGGATTGCTGTTGGTGTTTATTTTAACCCTGATTGTCAGCAACGCCTTCGACTTTGCCATGGTGCTTTCAATAAAAAACATTATGCTGGGACTGACGGTATCGGCCTTTATCGGGTTTCTGTCGGGGTTTATTCCGTCATGGGCGGCTTCACGCCTTGATCCGGTGGAAGCCATGCGGTCGAGTTTTTAAAACATCTGCTCCCTAATCCACCAGCTCAAAGTCGAGCTGCCTGCGTCCGAGGTCAACTTTTTTTACCAACACATTTACCTTATCACCAAGGCGATACACCATACCGCTGTTGCGCCCGAGAATTCGATAGTTATCTTCGTCAAGCACATAAAAATCGTCTGCCATTTGTTGCATACGAATAAGGCCTTCGCTTTTGCTTACCGACAGCTCAACAAAAAGCCCCCATTTGCTTACCCCCGAAATTACACCCTCGAACACCTTTCCAACTTTGTCCTGTAAAAATTCAACCTGTTTGTATTTTATTGATTCGCGCTCGGCCTCCGTTGCCCTCTTTTCCATATCCGATGAATGTTTGCAGTACTCTTCGTACTCCTCTTTGTTAACCGAAGAGCCGCCTTCGAGATAGCGTTGCAGCAAACGATGCACCATCATATCGGGATAACGGCGAATGGGAGAGGTAAAGTGCGAGTAATAGGGAAATGCCAGTCCGTAGTGGCCAATGTTATCGGTGGAATAGATGGCTTTCGACATGGTACGGATGGCGATGGTTTCGATGAGGTTTTCCTCACCCTTTCCCTTTATTTTATTGAACAACTCGTTGTACGATTGTGCCAGAGCCTGTCGGTTGCTGATGTTCAGATGGTGCCCCATCTTTTTCAGAAACTGCACAAAGGTGTTCAATTTTTCGGGGTTTGGCTCATCGTGAATACGGTAAACAAAGGTTTTGGCTTTTTTGTTCCGTGCGGTTTTTCCAACATGCTCGGCCACTTTTTTGTTGGCCAGCAGCATAAACTCTTCCACAAGGTGGTTGGCCTCTTTTTGTTCCTTAATGTAGGTTTCAATCGGTTTTCCTTTTTCATCAAGCTTAAAGCGGACTTCAACCGTATTAAAATTAATGGCTCCGTTGGTAAAACGCTGTTGCCGCATAATGGTGGCCAGCTTGTGCAGGGTTAATATCTCATCGGGAAAATCACCTTTTCCGGTTTCAATAATTTTTTGCGCCTCCTCGTAAGTGTATCTTCTGTTTGATTTGATAACGGTTTTTCCGAACCACTGCGACAGCACTTCGGCTTTATCATTCAAATTAAAAACTGCCGAAAAGGTCAGCTTTTCTTCGTTGGGCCGTAACGAACATACGCCGTTTGATAATTTTTCGGGCAGCATGGGAATAACTCTGTCAACCAAATAGATGGATGTTCCACGGTTGTAAGCTTCTTTGTCGAGGGCGGTGCCCGGCTTAACGTAGTTCGACACATCGGCAATGTGAATACCCACCTCCCAAAGGTTTTCGTTGAGTTTTTTTATGGAGATGGCATCATCAAAATCTTTGGCATCCCAGGGGTCGATGGTAATGGTAAAAACATCTCTGAAGTCACGTCGTTTTTTTAGCTCCTCCTTGCTAAGGCTGTACTTAATTTTGTCGGCATCTTTTTCAACCTCTTTTGGAAAGGAGAGCGGAAAATTATATTCCGATAAAATGGATTGCATCTCCACATCGTTATCGCCCGGACGGCCCAAGACCTGTACAATTTCGCCAAAGGGGTTGTTTGAATGTTCGGGCCACTCGGTTAGCTTAACCAGCACCTTTTGGCCGTTTTCGGCACGGTTTGTTTTTTCTTTGGGAATAAAAATGTCGTAGGGCATGGTTTTGCTGTCGGGTACCACAAAGCCAAAGTTCTTGCTTTTTTCAAAAATGCCAACCCAGGTATCTTTTTCTCTTTTCAGTATTTCAACAATCTGGCCTTCGGGTTTACGTCCTTTACGTTTGGGAAGTATCAGCACTTTAACATGGTCGCGGTTAAGCGCATGGTTAAGGTTGTTGGGCATAATAAGGATGTCGTCGCCTCCTTCGTCGGAAATAATATAGGCCTTTCCGGTTTCTTTCATTTCTACCGTACCGGTAATATATTTGTGTTTGTTGGCAAACTTGTTAAGCTTGTCGGCGGGAAGCATGAATTTTCCCTTTTTCACTTCAATTAAATCGCCGTTTTCAAACAGTTGGTCAATTACACGGCGAACCATATCGCGTGTTGCCTTATCGCGGATGCCGAGGTTAAACGAAACCTGTTTGTAATTAAGTGCTTTAAACGGATTGTCGGCAAACTCGCTAAGGATAACGCCTTGCAGGGTGCCTTTAAATTTTCTTTTATTTTTTTTTGATGACATAAACTGTAAATTTTTGTTGTTTTGGTTATTAAATTAGATTTTGTAATATCAAATTATCAATGGACAAGGTGGTTTTATGGCCAATAAAATTTGAGGGAGGGGAACTAAATCTTAACAGGGCACAAAGATACACAACAATTCGACTTATTTTAACTATTTACAATAGCTTAACATTGTTTGTTTGAGAAGGCATAGGCGTTCATTGTTTAAGATTGCCCGTCCGAACGCCCGTCTGAACGATGCACTCGGGCAGGCCCGCCTGAATGATGCACTCGGGTAGGCCCGCCTGACCGGACTGGCAATCTTCAACAATACACTCTCAAATAAAAATTGAAAACAAACAAAAAAACGAGTATCTTCGCCTCTCAGCCATGGTGCTGCTTTGGGATTTAAAACTGTCGCCGTTCTGCCAAAACAACCTGAAACAGATGGTGCAGTCGGAGGATAAAGAGATAAAACAAAATGTTGGAACGGTGCTGTCAGTATTAAAAATATTTGATGAAAACAGAAAATAAATAAGATGATGCCCCCCGAAACTATGCAACTACGCAGCCAGTTGCTCAGTGCTTCACCCTACCTCAGCGACACGGTAATGGTAAACGCAGCCGAAAAGGAGGATGTGCTGCCCAACAGCATTGTTACCGAAATTTTGGCCGAGAACCCGCAGTCGGCCAAAGCGGAAAATGTGTTAAACAAACTGAACGAACGCACTACCCCACCTAACGATAATCAAATGGCGCAAATACATGCCAACGACACCGTACTGGGCGAAAAAGAAGCGCTGGAATCTAAAAAAGCCTATTATGCATCACGCAAACAACAAAATGTTAACGATTTGGTACGGTTGAATATGAGCGATACGACAATTACTGCCGTTTACGACAGTATTGAATCTGCGCTTGCCCGGGTGCAAACTCCCGAATCCTATTATTTACAGGCCTTTGCAAGATACAACAATGGAGATAGTACAGGTGTGATAAACAAGCTTTCGGACGTAACCTCCGTTTTCGATTTAAGCAGTTATGAAACCGGTATTCATTCCGCTTACGAAGATTATTTCGGTGTTTTGCTTACCTTGCAATCGGAAGGCAAAAACATAACCGATATTGACAGTACACAAAAGGCTACGCTGTACAACATTGTGCAAAACTCCGGTGGATTGGTACAGGCTCTTGCTCGCAACATTCTTATAAAAACGGGCGACATTGTTTACAACGAGCCCTACATTTTTCCCGATACCACACAAAACAAAACGGCAAAAGTAAAAGGTGGTTTAGGCAATACTTCTAACATAGCGGATCAATACTTTACGCTCTATCCCAACCCCGCCAAACAATACCTTACATTTGAGTATAAGGTTGATTATAAAACTGTAAATCCGGTTATTGAAATTTATACCCTTACAGGCATGCACATTAACACTTTCCGATTGTTTAAAAAACAAGGCGTTAAAATAATAGACCTACGCGACTATACCCCGGGTACATATCTGATACGGCTGTCGGATTCGGGCAACACCTTGCAAAGTGCAAAATTTGTAAAATATTAAACCATGCGTGTCAGAATTTATGTAGTGTTATTACTTTTTCTTCCTTTGCTGTCCGTAGGGCAGCAAAGGTGGGAAAATGAGATAAGCGGAGAAGAATATGTTTCACTTCAAAATACTATTTCGTACGATTATGGTCAATTAATTTCGGTACGAGAAAGTATCCATAACAATACTTCTATTTTTAAACTTGACAGAAACGGTGATATATTATGGCAAAAGCATCTGTTTTATGATAATCCGGTAAGCCCGAATGGCATAAAACAAAATGCATCCGGTGAAATGATGATTTACGGAGAAACCGATTACAAAGCATCGCTGGTTTATCTTGATGCCTGTGGTAACCTGCTGTGGTGCCGTGAGTTTGTTGACCCGTACAACTATTATGAAACCTATTTTAACAACGCTATTTTTACTTCCGACGGCAACATTGTAGCCAGTACAGGAGTGGTTAGCGGTAATTCCGACTATGATATTGGCCTTTTATCTTTCGATACCGCCGGTAATTTTCTTTGGTTTCACCCCTTTAACATGCTGCAAAAATATCCGCTGCTTTTGAGTATGATAATTGATTTCGGCATGAATGAATTTGACGGATTTATTATCCTGTCGGGATTTGGTTATTATGCACATCCTGATAAACCCAACCTTGGCTTTTTAAAACCAATGTATATAAAGACCGATACGAATTTTTACGAAGAATGGCTTTTACCTTACGGAGTAACCGACAGCAGCACCACAGATACTATAATCGGAACAACAATTGGTGTAATTTCCTATGAAAATGGAATTTTACACGGTTGGGGCGACAAAAGATATCCCATTGCAAATTCACTGCTTATGAATTTCGATACTGCCGGAAATGAGACCACATACTACATACTTGAAAACAGTAGTATAGACCCCACAGTAACCGATAACTTTTTCCTTGACCTTGCCATTCGTGATGATACCACCTATTTTGCTTCTGTAAAGTATGGTAATCAGGGCGCCGGAGAAAATCCTACAGGAGAAATGATTATAGATACCATGTGCAATGTATTCAACCACCAGTCGCACCCAAATGCTACAATGAGTAGCGGCTTGTATCCGCTTGAAAAAGATACCATTAGCAACCAGTACTATCTGGCCTACAACTCCAACGACAACAATTGGAACATCGTACTCTATAAATTTAATGCCGATTTAAACAGCGTGCCCATTGATACGGCATCTTATAACTACGACAGTTTGTGCGATAACCTGCCCATAGCATCGGATACCATTTATGTAACCGATTGCGGAGTAATTGTAAGCACGCCGGAGTTTCCTTCGCCCGCCGCCTACTATGCTGCCAAACAAAAGGTGGATCTCACGGCTTACCCCAATCCCGTAAACGGCAACATGGTGCATTTTAAGCTGAAATACACCCAATACCACAGCAACATGCAGCTTACCGTGTACGATATATCGGGCAGGCCAATGGTGAAAAAGCCCATTGCCACCGGACAGAAAGAGGCACAATTGTCTGTTAACGGCTTTTCACCGGGGCTGTACGTGGCGGTGGTAAGCAACGGGAAAAAGGTGCTGGGGAAGAGGGCGTTTGTTCTTGAAAGGAGTAAATAAGCAATAAGCAATGTTCAACGAGCAATGAGCAAGTACAAGAGCTCGAAACAAACAAACCTGAAAATTGATTATTGCGTGTTGAATATTGAAAATTAATAACTTAACAAAAATAAGCGTTCATTGTTTAAGATTGCTTCGGGGCTTGCGCCCCTCGCAAATTACGTGCTCTGTTATATAGTTTCCGGGGAAAACCGATACGACTACAAAAAAACCATCCGAAGCCTGTAATTTGCGAGCGAAGCGAAGCAATCTTAAACAACACACCCTGTAAAATGAATTGAAACAATGAATCAAAAAACAAAACCATGAAAAAAACAATACTCCTCTTTCTCTTTTTGCCTTTGTTGGCTCTGTCGCAAACAAAGCCCTCCGGTTGGCTTACACCTTACGCCGATGCAAAGTTTGAAAACGGAAAAATCATTTACACAATCATCAACCCTCAACAGCACCTCGATGCCCGGCTGCTGCCGTTGATGCTGCCTCGCAACCTCGTACAGTTGCGCATGGATAACAAGCCGGTAACCGTATCGGGAAAATACATTGCCGAAAGCCAACAAAAAATCCGCGACTACCTCAACACCGAGCCGGTAAACCTGCGCAGCACCAAAGAAAAAAACGAGTATCTTCGCCTCTCGGCCATGGTGCTGCTTTGGGATTTAAAGCTGTCGCCATTCTGCCAAAACAACCTGAAACAGATGGCACAATCGGAGGATAAAACAATAAAACGGAATGTTGGAACGGTGTTGAAAGTGTTGAAGGTGTTTGATGAGAGTAGGAGATGATTGATGGGTGATGATTTAAGCAATAAACGTTCATTGTCTAAGATTGCCCGTCCGAATGCCTGCCTGACCGGACGGGCAGGGATATTCATCCGGGCGGACTTCGGGGATTACGCCCCTCGCAAATTAGCGGCTTTGTTGTTTGGTTTACCGGTTAAAACTTAAAACTATACGAAACATAGGGCATGCCGGGGAAAAGGCTTACCTGTTTTAACACCTTTTGGGGTTTGCCGGTTCCGTTGTAATGGTCGTAATCGTAATCCACAAAAATAAAGAAGTAATTTTGGCGAAAATAGGCATTGTACAGCCCTACGCTCCAGGTGCGTTCGCCCCATTTTTTCTTTTTATGGAAATTAACCCCGAGGTCGAGGCGGTGATAGCTTGGCGTGCGGTAGTTGTTGCGCTCCTCCACATTATCAACATACTCATAATAGGGTTGCATGCCACCCGGGCCTCCTACGCCTGCATAGCCTCCTGCGCTGTTATCAATGGTAATGTATTTATCGTACGGCAGGGTAATGGCGGCACCGGTTCCAAACACCCAGGTGGCACCAAAGTCGATTTTGTCGCTAAGCTTGTAAGTGGCAACAATTGAAAGGTCGTGCCGCCTGTCGTAGTGATAGGGGAATTTATCGGGGCTAACCTCTTCAAACTTACGCCACGACCACGACAGGGTGTATCCTATCCATCCGGTTAATTTACCCATATCTTTTCGTATTAAAAGTTCGGCACCATAGCTCCATCCATTTCCAACCGTAATCATCTCCTGCCAGTTGTTGTCCGATGTTAGGTACGATGCACCGGGTTTGTACGAAATAACATCTTCAAGCCACTTATAATATCCTTCGAGGCTTATTTCAAACATATCGTTCAGGTTATACACGCCACCCAACGCCACCTGTTGCGATTTCATGGGCTTGATGGTATCGGTTACCGGAACCCACAAATCGGTGGGCAGGCCAATTGAAGTATTGGTTAACAAATGCACATACTGCGCCATGGTTGCATACGAAGCCTTAAGCGACAGTTTTTTAGAAGCAATTACCCGCAACGCCGCACGGGGCTGCAACGATTTATAAAAGGTATTTTTTACATAAAAGCCTGAAGCATGCAAACCGAGATTCATTTTAACATAACTGCCCAGGGAGAAGTCATCTTCAACATACGCGTCAATTTCGTTGGCATAAATTTTATTGTTTCCAAAGGTTGTGTCAACCGATGCATTTTCCGACCCCTCCTGATTGCTAAACGAATAGGCATTTACACCGGGATTAAAGGTGTGATAAATGTTGCTGACTCCAAAGCGGATATATTGATTTGTGGTGGGCACAAAATCAAAATCGGCGGCGGCAGCCAAATCATCAATTCCCGAAAAATAATCAAAGGCCAGTTTTTCGTGATAATCAGGTGTTGTGTTATCGCTTTTTTCACCAACCAAAAAATTATACCGGCTGTAGGAGCCTCTGAAATTGGCAAAGAGTTTTTTATTGAACACATAATTCCATCGTAAGGCAGTGGTAATATTTCCCCATCTTAGTTTAAAATTATCTTTGGTTTTATAATCAGCCGATTCGTATTTGCTATTGGCGTATGCCTTATCGTTTCCCATATAAGCACTCAGGTAAATGCGGCTTTTTTCGGAAAACCGCCAGTTTATTTTCCCGTTTAAATCGTAAAAATAATAGCCGCCAAAAAAGTTATCGCTGTTGCCTGCCATTTTGTTGGCAATAAGTTGTAAGGGGTACGATAAGATATCGATATAGGTTCGTCGTGCCGAAACAATAAACGACGATTTATTTTTTACCACAGGCCCTTCGAGGGTAATTTTTGAAGCAATAAACCCTACGGTTCCCTGCACCTTAAAGGCTTTGCTGTTACCCTCTTTCATTCTGATGTCGAGCACCGAGGAGAGCCTGCCGCCATACCTTGCCGGAAAACCTCCTTTTACCAGTGTTACCGAATTGAGGGCATCGGCATTAAACACCGAAAAGAAACCGAACAGATGGTTGGCGTTATATACCGGAACGCCATCCAGCAAAATAAGGTTTTCGTCGGGGCCGCCGCCACGCACGTAAATACCACTGGTGCCTTCGGTTCCCGATTGTACGCCTGGCAACAGCTGAATGGTTTTCATAATATCGACCTCGCCAAAAAATACGGGTAATTTTTTAAGGGTTTTCAATGGAAGCTCGGTAATGCTCATTTGTGAGCTTTCGAGGTGGTGCTCAATGCCATTGGCTTTAACTTCAACCTCTTCCAGCTCAATGGTAGGTTTTAGCTCCACATTAATAACCGTGTCGGCAGTTAGGTTAAAAGTGAGGTTAAGAGGCTGATATCCCACAAAGGAGTAAACCACCGTAACCATGCCTTTTGGCTGGGTGAGGCTGTAAAATCCGTAGTTGTTGGTTACACATCCCGCATAGGTTTGTTTGTTATAAACGTTGGCACCCAATAGCTTTTCGCCGTTGGAAGCATCATTAACAAATCCGGTAATGGTAAATTTTTGAGCATGTCCGGTTGCTGCACCTAACATGATGGCAAGCAGAATTATAATAAATTTTTTCATGGCTTACCTCCTTCGCCGCCACCGGTGGAAACAGTGTAACTAACCGATATGGTATCGCTGCTATAAGCTCCAAGGATACCATAACCGTTGTCAACGTTTGAATAAATAACCACAGGTTCCGAAAAGGGGTTTTCACTTCCGCCTGTTTCCCAATAAACACCCAGCGATTTCAGATAGGTAAAGTAATTTTTGGTTATCGATTTCAGGTGAAACTCAAATTTAAAGGTTTGTTTGTTTTCTCTTGCCATTTTGTTGTAGGCATAAGCATACAAAAAGATAAATTTAAAGGTTACCTGCTTGCCATCGGTAAGTTTATCGCTCCAAAGAAGGCTGCTGCCCGATTGGCTGTCGAAAAAACGCTCATTGTCATCGGTGGGCCATACAGCAGATTGCGGGTCAACATAAACCAAACTGTCGTTGTAATAATTATACAATACACAACTTAACTGATAGTAATTGGCAACTCCGGGCGGGTCGTTGTAGGTAATCTCTCCAATGTACTGTGTTTCATTATTTCCGTACTCATCGGAATTAAAAACAGACGAGGTATCCAGCGAAACAATGGGCACTTTTGGAGGGATGGAGGCAATACTTTCGATGTCGTGCCAGGCACCATGCGAAACAGTTACCCTGTATTGTTTACCAATTTGAGGGTAAAATCCGGGATGTTTATAAAATCCGTATCCGGTATTTTGTAACTGAAACAAAAATTGATCGTCTTCATAAAGCAACACATTGGCACTATCGATAAAGGGCAGGTTGTCAGCCGATTCGTCCTCAAAAATATTAAAGGTTCGGCTTACATTTACCGTAAAAACGCTATCGGGAGCAATGGCTGCGTTGAGCACCATTTTTGTCTCCTTGGTTTTAAGCTCATCGTTTAAGATTTTTACGCAGCCTGTAAGCATAATATAACTTAAAAACAGAGCTGCCAGAAGTATTTTTTTCATAAAAGGGTTATGTGGTTAAAGGTATGACATCATAATTGTTGAATGGTTGTATGTATAATTATTTTACGCGGGTAACTTTTAGTACGCCCTTTATTTTTCCGAGGCGGTGAATCAGGCTGTTTAAATAATCAACCGATTTAATCATTACCGTAACGCGGCCGTCAAATTGTTTTCCTTTTGTTTCAAAATTGATGGAACGCATGTTTATGTTCAGGTCGTTGGAAATAGTGGAGGTTATTTCGCCCACCAGCCCCAGCACATCTTTACCCTGAATACGGATAACGGCATTTTTATAAATATCTTCGTTGGTATCGAGCCATTTTATGGGCAGCACACGGTAGGGATACCTTTCTAACAATCGTTTGGCGTTGGGGCAATCGTAACGATGGATTGATATTTTACCCTGAGTTGTAACAAAACCGAAAACGCGATCGCCCAATATCGGGTTGCAGCATTTTGAAAAATGGTAGTTTACATTTTTAAGGTTGTCGCCCACCCAAAGTACCTCTTTTTCATCTTCTCTGTCGCGTTTTGTAGCGGTGCTGCCTGTTTCTACCGATGGTTCTCTCTCCCTGGCTGTGCCGGCCTTTTTATCCTCTTCGTCTGTTTTTTCGAAAATTACTTTTTTAATGATGGCAACATCCAGTTTGTTGGTTGCCACCAGATAATAGAGGTCAACGGCAGTATCGAGCTTAAAATGTTTTACCAAAAGGTTGATAAGGTCATCGGTACTTTTAACTTTCCAGTTTTTAAATTTTCGCAACAGCAACGATTTTCCCGCTTCTGCCTCCTGATATTTTTCTTCTTTAAGTTGACGTTTGATGCGGTTTCGTGCCCGGTCGGTTATCACATAGGCTAACCAGTCGATTTTAGGTTTTTGCCTGTTGGAGGTTATGATGCTGATTTTGTCGCCGTTTTTAAGCACATAGCGAATGGGTACGGCAACATTGTTTACTTTGGCACCATTGCAGTGCGCTCCCACATCGGAATGAATATCGTAGGCAAAATCGAGCACCGTAGCTCCGGCAACAAATTGCTTGAGGTCTCCTTTGGGAGTAAATACAAACACTTTGTCGGTTTTTTTGTTACCAACTTTATAAACCGCTTTATCGGAAGTTTTACTTTTTTCCAGTGCGCCACGCACCTGTGTAAGCCAGTTGTCAGCATCTTTGGCTTTGTGGTTTTCTTTGTAAATCCAGTGTGCTGCCTGCCCTCGCTCTGCCTCATCATCCATACGTTTTGTCCGTATTTGAACCTCTACCCATCTACCGCTATGGCCTTTAACCGTTGTGTGTAACGATTCGTACCCGCTCTCTTTGGGTTGCGAAATCCAGTCGCGAAGCCTTTTGGGGTTTGGCTCGTAAATATCGGTAACTATGGAGTAGGTTCGCCAGCACATCTCCTGCTCTTTTTTTGGTTTTGCATCCACAATAATCCGGATGGCAAACAGATCGAAGATTTCCTCCAGACCAACATTCTGACGGTTAATCTTTGCCCGGATTGAGGGTATCGACTTGGTTCGATACTTAAGCTCATAGTTGATGCCCGCCCTGATTAATTCGCGCTCGACGGGTTTTAAAAAGTCCTGAATATAAACCTCGCGCTTGGTTTTGGTCTCTTTAAGTTTGTTTTTTATATCGTTGTAAATATCAGGACTTTCGTAGAGCATTACATGCTCTTCCATCTCGGTTTTTACGTTATAAAGCCCCAGCCTGTGTGCAATGGGAATATAAATATATTTTGTTTCGTTAATAACTTTTGTAAACCGTTCGGGAGATGATTCGTCGGGGTTTCGCAGGTCGTACAAACGGTGCGCCATTTTAACTAAAATAACCCTGATGTCGTCAACAATGGATAGAAACATGCTCCTGAATGTTTCCGACTGGAATGAAACGCGCTGTGTTTGTAATTCTGATATTTTATTAAAGCCTTCAACAATTACTCTGACTTCGTGGCCAAAGGCGCTTTCCATTTTTTCGTATGAATATTCATTGGATGAAATACCATGCATTAATGCTGCCATGGCCGAATTGGCACCCAGCCCTATTTCTTTAATTACAATGTGGGCAATTTCGAGGTAGTGTTTAAATTTTTCGTCAGATGGGTTAAGGTGATGTGATTCCCAAACGCGGTTAAAAGCTTTTGAAATCAAGTGCTTTTCTTTGTCGTTGAAAGGCTTCGTTTCGTTATGCAATAAACTATTCAGCGACTGTATCGATACTTTATCCGGTTTTTTCATGTACGTTTCACCTCTCATCTAAAATCGTTTATAAAAATAACGAATTATTGTAAACCAACAATGGTTCGCCATTATTATCTTACCATAACGCAAAAAAGCAGTGTCTCATATTTGGGAGCACTGCTTTTTTTTCATTTTATATTAAAGGCAAGGTTTATTTGTTCTCTCTGCTTCCTTCAATATTAGGGTCTTTGGCTATGGAATCGCGCATGCGCGTATCTGCCTGTATGTTTCGGTATTTTTGATAATCCATAATGCCGAGGTTACCACTTCTAAATGCTTCGGCGATGGCCATGGGAATTTGAGCTTCGGCCTGAATAACGTTGGCGCGGGCTTCCTGGGCTTTGGCTTTCATCTCCTGCTCATGGGCAACAGCCATTGCCCTGCGCTCTTCGGCCTTTGCCTGTGCAATGTTTTTATCGGCGTTGGCCTGATCCATTTGCAGCACAGCACCAATGTTTTTACCAATATCAATGTCAGCAATGTCAATGGAAAGTATCTCGAAGGCGGTTCCCGAGTCGAGGCCTTTTTCCAATACCACTTTTGAAATACTGTCGGGATTTTCAAGTACCGCTTTGTGCGATTTTGCCGATCCGATGGAAGATACAATACCTTCACCAACACGCGCCAGAACGGTTTCTTCTCCGGCACCTCCAACCAACTGTTTTATGTTGGCTCGTACGGTAACCCGTGCCATAGCAATAAGCTGGATACCATCTTTGGCCACAGCGGCCACTTTTTTGGTGTCAATCACCTTTGGGTTAACCGACATTTGAACGGCCTCCAACACATCACGACCGGCAAGGTCGATGGCGGTGGCAGTTTTAAAATCCAGCGACATATTGGCTTTATCGGATGAAATTAATGCATTAACCACCTGTTGCACATGGCCTCCTGCAAGGTAATGCGCTTCGAGGTTTCCACGGTCGAGGTTAATACCCGCCTTGGCTGCCGTAATCATGCTGTTTACAATAAGGCTTGGCGGAACTTTACGCCATCGCATAATAATCAGCTGTACCAGCGAAATTCGCACATCGTTTACCAATGCATTAAACCACAGCCCTACAGGGATGAAGTAAAAAAGCACCCAGATAAGAAAAAGTGCTCCTATACCCATGGCAATTATTAAATAGGCATTTGTATCCATAATTTATTGTTTTAAAGATTTAATATAAATTTTATTGTTATCAATTTTAATAATTTCAATGTCGGTGTTGGGGTCGATAAAGTCGGTACGGGCATCAACTTCCACAAAATTACCGTTGAATTCAGCCTTGCCCATGGGAGCGCATCTTGAAATGGTTTTTCCCACATCGCCCACTTTTAAGCCTGCTCGCTCCATGGTGTTTACCTTGCCATCGATGGTTGAAACAAGCGCTGCTTTTTTCCATGTTTTCGATCTGACGCCCAGCCAGATAGCGATTACGTTAACGGCAATGGTAACCAATAGCACAATGTTACCCGACGAGGTTCCAAGATGAGCATAAGCAACCCAAACTCCGGCTACAATGGCACCAAACCCCGCTATGCCCGCAAACCCGGTACCGGGAATTACCAACACTTCGAGCAGCAGCAATGCAATACCCACAACAATTAATACAATTACAAGCCACAACATATCAGTTAATCTCCACAGTTAATTTACGATTGGTCATTTCGGTGTAGATGGGTTTAAGTTCATCAAACGAGCCGCTTTTTACAGGGCATTTGCCTTTAAAATGAGCGATAAGGGCACAGGTTTCGGCCTGCATATAGTCGTGTCCGCAAACTTCAACAAGGCTTTCGATAACAAAGTCAAACGAATTTACATCATCATTCCACAAAATAAGCTTTTTAACATCCTCATCTTGTGTAATTTCTTTAATATCCGGAAATTTTTTCTCTTGAACTGACACGGTATAATTTTTTTAAAATCGAATCCAAAGTTACATTTCTTTTTGGTAATATACTTACTTTTGAAAACATTTTTATATTGACACACAATTTAATGGGTTTAATATTTTCCGATTTTATTAAAAGCCTCGCTGAAAACCTGCGCAAACCTTTGCCGGGGTTTAATATTCAATATCAAATGGCACCGGTAACACGCGTTGAACAGTTGGTATATAATAACAACGATATTCCGCCGAAAAACAGTGCTGTTTTGGCGCTGCTGTATCCCGAAAAGGGTGAAACCATGTTGGTGCTTATGAAACGAGCCACTAATCATTCGGTTCACAGCGGCCAAATTTCATTTCCGGGAGGACAGGCAGAACCATACGACAAAAGTGATGCAGCCACCGCATTGCGCGAAACCCGGGAAGAGTTGGGTATCGACATCAGTCGGGTTCATATTTTGGGGAAACTTACCCCGGTTTATATTTCGCCCTCCAATTTTAATGTTATTCCCTTTGTGGGATATGTTGATGAAAAACCGGCTTTTAAACCCAATGAGGAGGTGAAAAAAGTAATAACCGTTGCCCTATGGGAGTTGATGAAACCCGATGCAAAGCAAATAAGAAAAGTAACTACAAAATATGTTACGGCATTGGAGGTACCCTGTTTTATTGTTGACGGCGAAATACTTTGGGGTGCCACGGCCATGATGATTAATGAGTTGCTGGAACTGGCAAAAAAATAAAAAAATGAACAGAGTTTTTTTTACGGCTGTTTTTTTGATGCTGCTATCGACACCTTCTGCGTTTGCACAAACGGAAGCAACTGTAAATGTAGTAATTGACAGTATAGCGCAATCCGTTGGAAAAGCGCATGTTGCTGTTTTCAATGGTAAAGAAAACTATAATAACAGTGTTCCTTTTAAAACCGCTGTTAAAAATATTTCGGACAATCGGGCTACCGTATCTTTTAAGTTGCCTGTTAATAATTATTATGCCATTGCATTGTTTCAGGATTTGAATGGCAACGATTCGTTGGATTATAGAGGCAGCATGAAAATTCCTGTTGAACCGTTTGGGTTTTCAAACAACAAAACCGGCACATTCGGTCCGCCGGCCTATAAAAAAATTTCATTTTTAGTAACCTCCGATACTACGCTGATTATTGACATTATAATCGGAGAAAAGAATTTTTTAATGAAAAACCATTAGCGAATTAACTTGTTTTATGAGGTACGTGTCGCTTTTTTGCTTGTAAGGTATATCAAATTGTTTGTAATATCTAAGGGCAAAATCCTGAAAGGATTTAATATGGATTTCCCTGTAAGAAGTGCCGGGAAATAGGTAGTTAAATAAATTATAATTCTGAAGGGATTAAACAAATGTTATTGAACCCTTCCAGGGTTCTTTAATGTTTGTATCGTTTTAACCACCGGTTTCACCGATGGTTATTCATATTAAACCACTCAGTGGTTTTATAAATGGAATGGGTACTTTTATTGAAGTTGTTTATAGTTAACTCTTTATTCCTCCGATAGCTACGATAACTATCGGAGAAGGAGCTGTTGGAATAATATTATGCAAATCAAACCAGCAACTTATTAATGCTTTTATACTATTTGATATTCCATTGCAATAATATGAAATCTATTAAGGCAGGCATGATAGATTTCGTGTAATTTGTGTAATTCGTTGACAAAGACCAACGAATTACACGGATTTAACGAATTTTTTTGTGAGTTTTTTTAAGGCTTGTGTCTATGACAGACCAGAGAACAGCATACTGATTGGCGAAATCTATTGACTTGAACTGATTGGAGATTTTCATTTTCACTTTTGCATTTTTTATGGCTCTTTCAGACCCGTTGTTGTCAGAGGGTACTTCTAAATAGTACAGGAACGTTAGGAGAGACTTGTGGTTTTTTAATCAGCTTTTTTATGAATGCCCTAAGCTTTTGGTGTTTGTTTGAATAATCAATTTCCAACAATTCGGACAATCGGTTTTCAAACTCGTTTTTCCGGTTTTTATCATTAGCTTAAAAAAGCTATTTTTGCTAACACTGTAAACAGATAGGATTTTTGGCAGAAAAAGAACATATTAGCGATTTACAATTGATGGAACAGATACGAAAGGGGAATGTCCATGCTCTGGAAGTTCTTTTCGATCGTTATTATGAGCCGCTTTGTAATTTTTCGTTTTTAATGCTTAAATCGGTTAATCACTCCGAAGAGCTGGTGTCGGATGTTTTTATCAGAATCTGGCAAAACCGTGAAAAACACACCAAAGTAACTTATGTAAAAGCCTATTTATATCGAAGTGTACGCAATGCCGTTATTTCCTATTTACGTAAAAACAAGCCTGAGTTTAGCGACATTTCAAACCATGAAAATTATCTGAAAATGGAGGTAACACCCGAAACCTTAATGGTTCGGCAGGATTTAAGAAAGGCTGTTGGCACTGCAATTGACGCCATGCCATTAAAAACAGGATTGATATTCAGACTGCATAAGGTAGATGGCATGAGCTATAAAGAGATTGCTTCCACTTTGGAACTTTCGGTTAAAACCATCGAAAACCACATGGGAAAAGCCCTCAGGTTTGTAAGGGACTTACATGCAAAAAACCCCGATTATTTTTAATTATTGACTAAGCCCGTTTAACCCGTTGAGCACTTTTTTAAGTACGGCTTTGGTAGCCTCATCCTTTTCTGACAGATAGGCTGCTCTTATATCGGGTAGCGCTGCTGTATATTCGGTTTCCAGCAAATATTGCGCTGCATACTGACGTACTTTAGGCGATGTGTGACGTAGCAATCCAATAGACCAGCGAATGGATGGCCTTGAATAAATGGAGTGCAAATTGTCGATGGCTTTAATAACCTCGTCATCATTTTTTGAGAAGAGTTTCCAAAAATTCTCTTTTTCAAAGGCAATTACATCGGGTGTATAAAACTCTTCCTTTGAATAAATTTGCGGCCTGACCACATTTTTTTTGTAACCCACCAAGCGTTTACCGGCAACGTATCGAGCCATTCTTGGTACTATCCATCGCATGCCTGGTGTAGCTTCCGGATGGCCTACCGAAGCAATAATTTTGCCCTCTCCGTAGTCGGCGGTAAAAAAAGCGGGTTTGCCGGGTGTTACATTTTTAGGGTATCCTTTTTTGTGCGAAATATCGCTGGTTAATGTTGCCAATACGGTTATGGGAGCACCTTCCGGAATGTCGTACATGGGGCCATCGTAATACTGGTAAAAAGCAGTGTCCACTTTTTTAAGCTCCGGAAATATTTTTTTGCCGGCTTTGTTTATTTTAAAACCTATTAATGCTCTGCCGCGGTCGTAATGGTCGCGAATATCGGGTGCAGGAAACAGTTCCAGACTTGGGTAACCCGGTGTGGTTGAAAACAGGTATCCTCCGGCGCAAATGCCAACCAGTCCTTTGTGTTTTTTTTCGGCAAAGGCTTTTACCTTTTCAGCCGCTTTCAACCCCAGGTTGTTGTACTCCTTACTGGCACTGCCACCCGGAAAAATAAGTACATCCAATTTGTCGAGTGCACCGTTCATAATATCAACAGCCGATATTTTATGGGGATAAATTCCTTTGTCAATTTTAAGGGCTTCCATGGTTTCGACAACACAAACAGGGCTTGCTCCGTTGCCATCAAAAACACCTACCTGAATCTTTTTTCCTGAACGGCGTTGGCCAAAAGCAACCGTTGCTATTAATACAGCCAGTAAAACCGTAAAAAAGTATTTTGTTTTCATATATGCTTATTTTTTTTTCCTTGAAGTTAATTTATATTTATATGTTCTTTTTAATACTTTATTGAAAGCAGTACTTCGTTGTCATGCTGAGCGTAGTCGAAGTATGACTAATCAGCACACTTCGACTACGTTCATTGCGACAATTGTTTTTTACTATCTTTCTTTTGGCAAAAGTAAATATCAAGTTAAATAAAACAACAACCTCAACCGTTAAAAAAACAAAACTTACAAGCCAAACAGTTGGTTGTAGGTTATCAGAATTTGTTTGTCGGCACCCTCGTAAAAGGCTTTAATTTTTTTTGAATCGTAACCTTTCCGGCGCAACTCGTTTAACAATCTGTGGCCTTGCGCGATAAGACTGTCATCCAAAGGTTTTAGCTTTTGAACGATTCCGGTACCGTTGGCGTTGAGTAGCGCATTAACATTGATGTAATGTTTGGCGCTTTTACCCCAGTTGTAGCAATAAACTTGTTTCTTTAAGGTTAAAGCCTTGTGGCAAAGTGGTGAGTCTTTTATGGAATCGTTGTAGGTAACAACCTCCGGCAGGTCATCGTGTTTGGTTATCCAAATGGGAATGGCAACCGAAGCCAGCGGCCAGCCAACAATAGACCACATGGTGGTAAGGCGGGCATCTTCGCCGGGTTTCACGCCTTCAACCACACAGGATGAAGAGCTGCCTCTTCTGGGAATAAAATCTTCGAACCAAACAA
>JALVAQ010000125.1 GCA_027011095.1 Bacteroidales bacterium | reverse complement strand
ATATTATTACTGTATATAAAATTAGAATTTTATTGATATATAATAAATTATGAAAATAACACACACTATAAAGGCATGTGAAAATTGTATTTTCCGCAATTTGCTATTCGGTTCGTTAAATCAACAGGAATACAGGTTGGTAAATAGTGTGCGTGCTGAAAAGGTTTTTTTTAAGGGAGAAATTATTAAACACGAAGGGGATAATCTTACCTCTTTTTTATATTTACGCACCGGGCTTGTTAAATTATATAAAACCGACCACGCTCAAAAAGACCATATTTTAAGTATTCACAAACCGGGTGATTTTATTAGCTTACTACACATTTTTTCCAACGAATTTTATCCTTACAGTATAGCCGCGCTTGAAAAAACCGAAGTTTGTGAAGTTAGTATTGACTCCATTAAAAATCTTATTAAAACAAATGGGGATTTTGCCATTGATGTGGTTAAACGTATGGGGATAATATCCGATGAGGTTATTTCAAGCCGATTTAATAAGGCACAGCTTCACATTAGAGGGAAGGTAGCCAGTATTATTTTATATTTTTCCGATCAGGTTTATAAGGCGCATCAGTTTAAATTGCCTGTTACCCGGCGCGAAATTGCAGAGTTGATAGCCATGTCAACGGAAAATGTAATTCGCACTATGTCAGAATTTAAGAATGATAACATTTTGCAGTTTAACGGAAAAGAGATAATTATTTCAGACTACGAACGTCTTTTAAATATTTCTAAAATGGGATAATGATAAAACAGGCTCTTTTTACTCAGGAACCTGATAAATAACTGCGCTATTCCGGTAACCCGATTTATCCTTATACCAATCAGGATAGGTGGTACCTGATGAAGCCGCCCAGTCGTAAAATTTTAAATATCCGGTAGTTATTTCATTTTTTTCAATCAGGTAATCAAAGCTTTCTGAAATATTGATAGCCCACGGAAGATTGTTGGCGGTTTTGTAATATCTGCCCGTATTGGGATCGCTGCTATCATCCATGCTGCCAAAGTAGCTTGCATCAACAAGTGATGTGGGTGGATAATCAGGCAGATGAATCTCTTTCCCTCTGATGCCGCTTACAATCATAAACGGATTAAAATGAATTAAATCAATATCCTGTGCAGTGTATTTATTAATGGCATAAGCCACCGAAATAACAATGGTATCGGGATCGACATACTCCTTTTCGGGGTCAACATTTACACCAAAACCTTCGCCGGGAGGCATAATTTCGTTGGCATTATCAAATACAATAATGGTTGGTTTTTGCTGCCCCGACTCCAATCCGTTGTCATCAAGCTGAATATAATCTGATTTTAATATAGTACCGCTTACGGTAATATCCTGAGGAGCTACATTGTTGTTGGGCAGCTGAAAACCGAATCCGTTGGGCTGTCCGGCTCCAATGGCTCTGATTACAAAGGTACCTATTACATCAACCACTTTATTGGAAACGTTGGTAACGGTTGTAAAACGATAGTCTAACACAAGGTCGTTAAAATCGTAATCACCCTGGCCGGGCCATAAGTCTTCAAACGACAGGCTCCCAAAATTAGCAGCAGGAAAATAGTTGTTAAAGGCTCTGGCCGGGTCGTTTGGATAATCGTCTTCCGAATCTTTTACCCCGTCGCCATCCGAATCGTCGCCGCCGCTGTTATCCTTATTATTATAGATAGCCTGTATTTCGGTTTGTGTTAAAGCCTTGTTAAAAAATCTGACATCATCAATACTGCCGTTAAAAAACTTTTGTGCTCCGTTGTTGGAACCAATTACAAAATCGCGACCGTTAACATGCAATTTTCCTGAAACCTGTTTACTATTGGTCAATTGTCCGTTTACAAACAATTTCATTACAGAGCCGTTGTAGGTGAGTGCAAGGTGATACCACTCGTTATAAACCGGAATGCCATTGCTCCAGTTTATTGAATAGCTCTTGTTTGAAGCCGTTCTGATTTGGGCTGCCCAGCCGTTCCAATGGTCTTGTAAAAGACTGTTTCCGTCCCAATCGCCCTTTTCAACAATTTTTGCTGTTTTATTTTCTTTTGTATTTGCCCAGGCCATTAGCGTAATTTGATCAGTTACATTAAGGTTATCAGCATTACTTACAAGCACAAAATCATTTTGTCCGTCAAAAGTTAAAGCTGACCCTTCAGCACCGTTTGAAGTCCATTGAGGGCCTAATACGGTTCCATTGTTGTTTCCCTTTGAGTCGGCAACGGTACTTCCCGAATTTTCGTTGAACTTCCACCACGAAACCAAAGCGTCATCGCCATTATCGGGATTGGGCGTGTTGGCATAAATATCGGCAATTTCCTGTTGCGACAGAGCCTTATCAAAAACAGCAACTTCATCAATTGTACCGTCAAAATAGTTAATGCTTCCTTCACTACCTATGTAGGTTGATGAGTTGGTTGATTTTAGGTTTCCGGAAGCACTTTTTTTTACCAATAAAACACCATCGATGTAAAGCTTTATTTTTTTTCCGTTGTAGGTGGCAACCACATGATGCCAATCGGTATTTACAATTCTTTTTTTCCACGGAGTTGTTACCGATTTCCATCCGGGAACATAAACCGCAAAGGTAACTTTACCGTGATTGTCCATACGAAGAATATATTTGGTTCGGTTAAAAAGAAAACAACCGTCATCGTTGGAGGATTCTTTTTTAATCCAAACGGAAAGACTTAATTTATTGCCGGTTACATTTAAGGTATTGTTAAAAGGAATTTCAACATTGCCATCACTACCATTAAAATTAAGAGCGCTTTGATTGATGCCGGTGGTCCAGTCGGCACCGGTAATTGTTCCATCGTTTGAATTGTCAGCATCATCCGCTGTATTACCCGAATTTTCATTAAACTGCCAATAGGCAATTCTGTTTGCATCGTCCAACCCGGCAAACGCCTCCTTTGGATAAGAGGCATCCAAATCAACAGAAACATCGGTACCAATAATGTCAACAGATTTATTGTTCACCAAAACCGTTGTAATATATTTTGGAAGGTTTACAGAAACATCGTAGGAGGGGGCAAGCGCGTTATAAAATCCTTTATGAAACAATATTGAGCCGTCTTCGGAGGTAATGGTTATAACTCCGGAAGATGATTTTTGAATGCTAAAATTAATGTTGGAAGAAGTTTGCCAGTCAAAGTCATCACTCACGGCAAGGTCGGTAATGCTTTTGTTTGTTGTGGGTTGATTGTGTCGGTTGCATGATGCGGCGGTCAGCATTGCAGCCAATAAAAAAAACAGATATAGATTTTTCATGGCCAATAAATTTAGGTTGTTCAAAGTTAGGTAAAAAAAGCAGTAAATTAAAAAGAGC
>JALVAQ010000124.1 GCA_027011095.1 Bacteroidales bacterium | reverse complement strand
TACTGTATACTAATAAATTGTATCAAAATTATAATTATTATTTTCACCTCATTATATATTATTTGTTAAACGGTTTTCCTTCATGCCAAAGGCATAAAGATAATCCATAATCCCTGCCTTTGCCGGCAGGCAGGCGTTAAATCCGTATAATCCGATGACTTTTATCCACTTCCAATAGCTATCGGATCAGCTAACTTTAAACAACTTCAAACAATACCTTCTTAAAACAACCGGATTACCTCGTAATTTTTACCAACGCAAAAACCATTACAACAGCCGCAAGATACTGCACCGGGGAGAGGTAACTCCCATTAACAATATAATCGAAAAAAATGGCAGAAACAGGAAAAAGCAGCTCGCTGATGGTAGCCACCATGGCACGAACCCGTTTTAGTCCGTAATAATAAATAAAGATTGCCCCCGATCCCGTGGTTAAACCGATGATAATTAAAAAGAGCCAGTTGAATTTAGTAGTAACCTGCAACTGTCCCAACTGGCCAAACAACAGTACGTACAGCAACATAAACAAAGCTGTAAAACCATATCTGAAAAAAGTGGCCGTTACAAAATTATGATTCTTAAGCAGACTTTTTGAAAACACCGTGGAGCTGCCAAACGAAAAAGCGGCAAGCACAGCTAGCAGCGATGCATCAATGGTATTTTTATCGGTATGGATATTTGGCAGCCTAAGGCCGAACGTTAAAAAATAACTGGCCACCACCGCCACCGAGGCCCACAGCACAAAATTCTTTTTTATCTTCTCTTTTAATAAAACAGCCGCCAGCGAGATGGCAAAAATAGGTTGCAGCTTTTGTAGCAGCACCACTACCGAAAGCTGCTGAAACTGAACCAGAAACAGCGCCTTAACAATGGCTATGGTTCCTATGGCACCGCCAAACAAAGCCACCAGCGAAAAGGTAATGTAATCCTGCTTGGTAAAATATTTAAGTTCGTGGTACTGTCTGAAAAGGAACAGGTTCATCAATAAAAACGGAATCATGTGAAGCATAAACACCACATAACCCACATCGAGGTTATACAATCGCGGTGTTAACACCACGCCGTCAAACCCCCACATAATGGCCGACATGCCAATGGCTATGGTTCCTTTTATCGGTTCGGTTAATTTCATAACAAGGCTGCAAAAGTAACCATTTCCGACAAACAAGGGCTTCGCTTTAGGCGAAACCCTCGTTGAAGCGAAGCCCTCGTTGGCCCGTTACTTTTTAATAAACTTTTGTTGCGAAACCAATTTGTTGTTATTGTACACCATTACCACATACAGCCCTTTTGTGAGGTTTGACAGGTCTATGGAACGGTTAAGGTTATCCACCGTTTTTACCGTTTGCCCCATACTGTTGACAATGTACGCTTTGGCATGCCTTAAACTTTGTCCGTTGCTTTTAATATTGAGTTGGTTGGCTGCAGGGATGGGGTAAACTGAAATGGTTTTCTGCTGTCGATACTCAGGTGTAGAAACCAAACCGTTTTGATCTAATTTCATTAAAAAAACATCGGTGGCATTGCTGCTGGTATCCGACTGCTCGGTACCCATCAATATCATATCCGTTGATGGCAAAGCCACCACATCAACACCAACACGGGTGTATTGAGTGGGAATTGTTTTCTCTTCCATTTCCGTTAAGTCGTGGTCTATAAACCACAAAGCCAACTCGTTATCAATGGTACCGGTAATAACAAACTTACCGTTTTCGTATTTATCGGAGCCTGTTACCGTAAAGTTGTTGTGGGTTATTTTAAATAATTTGCCCCAACCATCTGAAAAATCAAGTTTCACTACTAATACTTGCATATTATAATCGCCCCAACCATAAAAATAATGGACTGAACACCCATAATCATCCCCGTAGTGTTGAACACCGGCAATATGCAATGCATCAAAATACCAATAAAGTGAATTTCCCGGCCCAAAATTTTTATAGACAACTAACCCTTCATTCTCATTTAAATCGCCTGCTGTCCATACTTTATCAGCAGCCATTAATATTGAAGTATAAGTAATTCCATAAATTGTATTAACAACATCTTTATAATCAAACAGGTAATTTCCATTTAACGGATCGAAAAGATAATACCATATACGGTGCGGGCCATATTTTGTTTTTACCACATGCAATTTATAAATACTGCTGTCAAGCACCTCGTTTACCGTGGCAAACCAATAACCCGATGAGTTTGCCTGTTCATACTCCCAAATTACGGCACCTGTTTGGCTATTATGTAAAGTGAGAAAACAACGGTTATTGCGGCTACCGGCCAAAGCAATATCACCGGTATGGGTAAAGCAAAGGGCAAAATACTTTGAAGGCACATCCAATGTGTCACGCCAAACCTCCTGCCCGTTGCTATCGGTTTTTAAAATAAATGCCCGTGCATTTTCATTGTTTTCATCTTCGTACCAACCACATACGTACACATTTTCCAGTGAATCGGTAATAAGAGCCACAGGATTGTCAACAACTCCGAAATCATAAGTTTTATCATAATATCCCTGAGCACTTCCCGTTGAGTAAACAAACAAAACAAGTGGCAGTATCAAAAAAGGTAAATATTTTTTCATAAGAATGGTATTTTAAACAAAAATAATAAAAATGATGTGCTAATTTATTCAATTTGAAAAACAATCTGTTGCTCACAGGTTAAATTTGCTTTTCCGATTCGCAACAGATTGTTTAATTTTAAACCCTGTAAATTAATTTAATAACTGCTGCAGGGGCTAACAGGATCACCTGATGCAGGTGTAGCTGTGTAGTCTATATATAAATGAATTCCACCAGCATCTGATTCATCGCCTTGGTCATCTTTTACTTGAATATTGATTGTATGGAAGATAGAATTATACGGTGTCGGAACAAGATTAGAATGCACAGAAATATATTCACACCCTTCAGCGCCATTAGCGGAAAAGGTGGATTCAATATCTGAACAATCCCAATCAGGTGTATCGGGTATTAAATCCAAGTTACCACAACCCCAAGTCATAGTATGTTCTGGATGCATACCACTAACCAAATCAGAATATAACACGTAGTAATTTCCACTTGTTCTGTACTGAACATGTACTGTTTTCCAATCAACGTGAAAATGAATATCACCCGGGTCAGGTGTTGTTAATTGCGAGTTATTACTATTGTTAACCGTGTTTGCCGAGGGGATAAACGACATAAGGGCTACTGAAACAAAAGCCAGTGCCAATAAAATATAGAGCTTTTTAAAACTTTTCATAGTTATTATTTTTTAATTGTTTGTTGAAGGGAACAGGTAGCAAATGATAATTAAATGGTTTAGTAATGGTATTGGTAGAAAAATATTCCACAAAT
>JALVAQ010000123.1 GCA_027011095.1 Bacteroidales bacterium | reverse complement strand
ATTACCATTAAAATGTGTAAACAAAGAGTACCCCAACAAACTAAGTCAGGTGCTTACAAGTGATGCCGACCTGAAACCACCACGAGATTTGCACCCCTGTTTTTATGGTTGTTTCGACTGGCATTCATCGGTTCACGGACATTGGTCGTTGATAAAGTTACTGAAAGAGTTTCCCGATATGCCAAAAGCCGACAGTATAAAAATCTTATTGTTAAATAAGCTTTCCAAAGAAAACATGTTACGCGAAGCCGCCTATTTCAAGGCCAAAGAAAACAAAACCTACGAACGAACTTACGGCTGGGCGTGGCTGCTCAAGCTTTCGGCAGAATTGCACACATGGAATACACCCGTTGCCCGAAAACTGGAGCAAAACATACAGCCTCTTACCGATACTATTGTCAAATTCTACAAAACCTATCTGCCCAAACTACGTTATCCCATTCGGGTGGGAACACACACTAACACTGCTTTCGGACTCTCGTTTGCAACAGATTACGCTAAAACCGTAAACGATACGGCCTTTGAAAACATCATTGTAAAACGCGCCAAAGATTTCTTTTTAAAAGACAAGGGTTATCCCTTATGGTGGGAACCTGGCGGTTACGATTTTCTGTCTCCCGCTTTGGAAGAAATTGACATCATGCGTAAGGTTCTGCCCAAAGAAACTTTTTTAGCATGGCTGAAAAAATTTCTACCCGAAATTACCAACCCTGCCTTTAATATGGCTGTAGGTGAAGTTTCCGACCGAACAGACGGCCATCTGGTACACCTCGATGGCGTTAACTTCAGTCGTGCCTGGTGCTTATACGGATTGGCCAAACAATACCCGGAATTTGATTATCTCATCCCTTTGGCCAACAAGCATGTTAACCATTCGCTACCAAATTTAATGGGCGACAGCTACGAAGGAGGCCACTGGCTGGCATCGTTTGCCATCAACGCATTAACACAATAAAATTTTAAACCGATGAATAAAATTTCTGCTCTTTTTAACATTAAATATCCCATCATACAAGGCGGCATGATTTGGTGTAGCGGCTGGGAACTGGCTTCGTCCGTTAGTAATGCCGGCGGACTGGGGTTGATTGGTGCCGGCAGCATGCATCCCGAAACATTGGAAACGCACATAAAAAAATGCAAAGCCGCCACAAACAAACCTTTCGGAGTTAATGTTCCACTGCTCTACCCTCAAACCGATGAGTTGATGAAGATTATTATTGAACAAGAGGTAAAGATTGTTTTTACTTCAGCAGGCAATCCGAAAAAATACACCGCATGGCTTAAGGAAAAAGGAATTACCGTTGTACATGTTGTTGCCAATAAAAAGTTTGCCCTTAAAGCCGTTGATGCCGGCGTGGATGCCCTTGTGGCCGAAGGGTTTGAAGCCGGTGGACACAACGGTTACGAAGAAACCACCACCATGGTAATGATACCCATGATTCGTGAAATAACTAATATTCCTCTTATTGCTGCCGGCGGTATAGGGTCGGGAAAAGCCATTGCAGCAGCCATGGCGCTGGGTGCCGATGGTGTTCAGATAGGCTCGCTGTTTGCTGCCTCCCGCGAATCATCGGCGCATACGGCATTTAAACAGGAAATTATTAATGCCGGCGATGGAAGCACCCATTTGGCATTAAAAAAATTGGTTCCCGTGCGATTAATCGAAAACCCTTTTTATCAAAAAATAGCTGAAGCCGAAAACAGCGGCGCCGGCAAAGAAACCCTTTCGGAACTGTTGGGAAAAGGACGAGCCAAAAAGGGTATGTTTGAAGGTGATACCACGGAAGGCGAGTTGGAAATCGGTCAGATATCTTCAATGATTAACAGCATCAAACCCGTTTCTGAAATTATGGAAGAGCTGGTAAACGATTTTAATAAAAGAACAGAAAAGATGAAGTTTTGGCGTTTATAATCGCCAAAAAACGGTATATTTGGCGATTATAAACACCATTTTTACAATTCTTTACATATACAATTAATAAAAGTGAGATTGCATAAAAAACAAAGTAAATGAAGTTTACTTCCATAATCTTATTTTTACTTATCCTGTCAAGTAAAACATTTTGTCAAAAAAACGACTTCAATGTTGTTAGTAGCAACACTGTTTTAGGTAGAAATCTTATTACCAACACTGACATAAAAGGTGTTCAATACCAATTTCCAAATTATATATATAAAACTTCTCTTGATACAACAACAGGGTTTCTTACTGTACAGCTTAGAGGGTTAAGTAAAAATAAAAAGTGGTTAAAAAATAAAGGCACTATTTTACAATACGATTTAAACAATAAAAAACTTTTATGGAGCAAAAAGATACATTACCAAAGTAGTGGTTTACAATTTTTTACGGGCGTATTAATTTATACCGTTTCCGGTAAAAGTTATTTATTGAATCCAAATACCGGAAAAAAACAAAGAGAATTAAGTACCGATATATTCTATGTTGATCCTGATAACAAAATTGGAATTGGATACAAACATCGTAACCCCGGTAATTATTCCGATAAGTTACAGGGTGTTGATTTAAAAACGGGTAATATTATTTGGGAAAGAAAAATTATTAGAGATTTTGGTTGGAATGATTTACAATACCTTAACGATTCAACACTAATTATTGTTGCTGCCGGATTGCATACCATCAATCTTTTTAACGGCAAAGGTTGGGACTACAATACTAAAACCGGCAAAAAGGACTACACCGAGGCGGTTATAACCGATGTGGCAGGGGTTGCTCTCGGAATTCTGACAGGTACCTTTGTAACTGCAACAGGGCATAATTTAGTTAGAGACATAGTTTCAAATGTTCTTTTTGATAGTTCTTCCGTTTATCTTGCATCAAGAGAACAATTGGTAAAAATTGATAAAAAAACCGGAAAAATTATTTGGAAAAATGTCTTCCCAAAAGATTTGCCAAGTAAATCCATCATCTTTTTGGATGATACTTTAATTTATATGATTAACAAAGGCTATGCGTATATGGGCAACAGACAATTAAATTTTGGAAAACCTTTTTTAGCCGCTTACGATAAAAAAACGGGAAAACAAAAATATTTATCGCTTACCGGAGTAGTAAAAGAACCTATTTTGAGCTTGTCTCTTTTTAACAATGAAATCTTTTTGATTTTTAAAAACCGATTGGCAAAATACTCCATAAAAACAGGCCAACTTATTGGCAGTAAAAAATTTCAGAAAGAAAATATTGGTGAAATGAAATACTTTGTAGGCAATTCAATATTTATTGAAAATAATGATGATATATTAATCAGCCTTCCTCAATTTGACACAACAAACCTTTTTTTCTATACAAATAAAGAAAAAGTTTATTCAATAAATGAGCAGTTA
>JALVAQ010000122.1 GCA_027011095.1 Bacteroidales bacterium | reverse complement strand
CTATTATCTTTGTCTGTTCAAAATAGCATTGAAATGATTGAAAGAGAGATAAAAAAGAAAATTACTGATACTTTAAACCTAAAGGAGATTACCATTCTCACCGGTGCACGTCAAGTGGGTAAGACCACTATTTTAAAGTTAATAATGGATGAGTTGAAAAAGAAGGGTAAATCTGTTGTTAGTTTTAACCTCGACATAGAAGAAGATGCAAGCTATTTTGAGTCGCAACAAAAGTTGCTTAACAAAATAGTTTTGGAATGTGGCAATAGTCCGGCTTATGTTTTTATCGACGAGATACAGCAAAAAGAGAAGGCCGGTAGGTTTTTAAAAGGCATTTACGACATGGGGTTACCCTATAAAATTGTTGTTTCCGGATCAGGAAGCATGGAGTTAAAAGAACAAATAGGGGAAGCACTTACCGGCAGGAAAATATTGATTAATATGTGGCCGGTAACTTTTTTGGAGTTTATCGAATACAAAACTCATGGGAAGTATAAGCAACAACTCAAACTTTTTTTTGAAACTGAAACCGAAAAAGCATCGTTGCTTCTTTTTGAATATCTGGTTTATGGAGGTTATCCCGCTGTAATAACTGCAACCACCATCGACCGTAAACTGGAAATAATGCGCGAAGTTTTTGGTTCCTACATAACGAAAGATATTTCATTTTTGTTAGGGGTACGCCAACCAGATAAGTTTGTCAGGTTAATTCAACTTTTAGCCAATCTTGCAGGGAATATTCTTAATTATTCAAACGTATCACAAAAGACATCTCTTCGGGTGGAAACCCTCAAAACGTACTTATGGTATGCCGAACAAACATTTATTGTTCAGCAAATTAAACCTTTTTTCACCAATCCTGTTAAAGAACTTACCAAATCGCCGGTTGTCTATTTTTATGACACGGGGATGCTTAATTTTAGTAAAAATAATTTTCGAAACTCTGCCATCGATGGTATGTTGTTTCAAAACTTTATCTTTCAGTTTTTAAAACAAAAGTACGAGCAGGGGTTAATGCAAATAAAATATTGGCGCACAAAAGATAAAGCGGAGGTGGACTTTATTGTTGAAAAAGAAAACAAAATAATTCCCGTTGAAGTAAAATATAAGGCGTTGAAAAAACCTGAGATAAGTCGTTCCTATCGTAGTTTTCTAAAAAAGTATCAACCTGACACGGGCATCATTGTAAATTTGTTACTCGACCAAGAGTTGAGAATCGACAATACGCTGGTAAAAATAATTCCGTATTGGAAATTAATGTTTGCAGCTTTTTGAGCTTAAAAAAAGGCAACAGCTACGAGATAACCTAAACCGGATAAATCAGAAAATGCAAATAACAACTTCCATTCTATTTTCGCAACAGTTTCAAAAACTCCAACAGTTCAACATATAACCTGTGTGTGGGCAGCCCCACCACATTAAAATAGGAACCTTCTATTTTTTCGATGCCTGCGTGGCCAATCCATTCCTGAATACCATAGGCACCCGCTTTGTCGAAAGGTTTATAATTATCAACATAATATTCAATCTCATCAGGAGCCAGTTGCTTAAAATAAACAGCCGTTGAAACGGAAAAGCTTTTTTCATGGTTTACCGACCGCAACGTAACGCCTGTAATAACTTCATGTTTATGGGCCGATAACTTTTGCAGCATTTTAACGGCTTCGGGTTTATCCGATGGTTTACCCAGTATTTCATTATCAATTGCAACCACAGTGTCAGCCGTTATTACAAGGGTGTTTTTTAAAAAATAATCGCTTTCAAAAGCATCGGCTTTAAGTTTGCTTAAAAAAACGGCTGCTTCGCCGGGCGACATTCCCAAAGGAATTTTTTCTTCAACCGGACGTGTGTCAATGGTAAAATCAAGCCCCATCTCCTCCAAAAGCATCTTCCTCCTTGGCGAACCGGAGGCGAGTACCAGCTTAAACGGTTGTAATTGTTTTTGCAGAATATCCATACCGGTTAATGTTCAAAATAAAACAGAAGCATCGACAAAACTCCTGTTGCCATAAATAGTTTTGATAATCCCGACAGCTTGCCAAAGTCGCCAACCTCTTTTGCTTTAAATAGTTTAATCAACATCAAAATTAGCAAAGCATCCAATACAATAAAGTATCCCGATACAAGCAGGTATCCCGATAGGAACAGGAAATATTGAACATAAAGTAAAAAAGCAAGCATTAACACTCCGGCTGCAAAAGTGTAAGTTTTGGCTTTGCCCACCCCAACAACAACGGGCAACGTACGGCATCCCATTCGGCTGTCGCCTTCAAGGTCTTCAATGTCTTTTATCATTTCTCTGAAAAGAGAGGCAAAAAAGGCAAACCCCATATAAATCAATACCAGCTTGCTAATAATTTTAAAGTTTGATTGTGCAGCCGAAAAGAGTTCGGCATCGGCTTTAAGAGCAAAAAATTCGTACAGCCAAACCAACCCGAACGAAAGCGCACTCAAAAAGGCCACAACAAGGTTGCCCAATAATATTTGACATTGATACCGTTCGGAATAGTACCAAAGCATACCCGTAGTAAACAAAAAGATAAGGGTGTAGTTTATTTCGCCAACCCACCACGAAAGCAGCAACCCGCCAATTACTCCGGGTGCAGAAAAGATATAGTATGTATTTTTTGCCCATTCCACCGAAAAGGTGGTTCCTATTTGGTTTTTACCAGGTTTGTTAATGCGGTCGGCATCCATATCAAAATAGTCGTTAATAATATAACCGGCAATGGTTATGGATAGCACCGAAAACAAAAGCAACAAAAACTGAATGATACTCATACCGGCAGCGCCCAAATAGGGCAATATTACAAACCAACGGATAAACACCATGCTAAGTACAATGATTACCAGGTTTGGCCAGCGAATAAGGTCAAGAAACTGTTTTGATTTCATTTTTTTTGACGGATTATTTTCTACCATTTAAACGCTTCATCGGTCATCCACTTGCCCTGTACTTTTAAAACCTGTTCGATGATGTCGCGCACGCATCCCTGCCCGCCCTTTTTATCGGAAATATAAACCGAAATATTTTTTATCTCCTCACTGGCATCGGCAGGACAAACCGGCACTCCGGCCATCTGCATCACTTTATAGTCTGGCAGGTCGTCGCCCATGTAAACCACCTGGTCTGCACTAAGATTATTATCTTTCAAATATTTTGTAAATACCTCTGTTTTATCGCTAATGCCCAAAAACACATCGGTAATACGCAAATTATCAAAACGATTTTCAACCGATTTTGAGATGCCCCCTGAAATAATGACCACTCTGTAACCCAATCGTCGCGCCAGTTGCAACGCGTAACCATCTTTAACATTGGCGGTACGCAGGGGCTGCCCATCGTGGAAC
>JALVAQ010000121.1 GCA_027011095.1 Bacteroidales bacterium | reverse complement strand
ATATATAATCATTATAAATAAAACTTATTCCAATGAAAAAAACACTTACGCTATTGTTAAGTTGCCTTGTCTTTTTCTCCATCGCGCAAACAACCAATCAATTAAATGTAGTTAATGAGCAAAACTCAGTCGGTAACGGGCATGAAACCGTTAAAAGCACATTTTTATCATTAACCGCTATTGCTGCCTCCGGTGATTATTCCAATAAACATTACGAAAATGCTGCTTCAGAGCCTGTTGAAATTAGTAATGATAATACGTTGAGGGCTCCCATGAGTCTTACTTATTATTCCAGCCGTACTTTATTTGATTCGGAAAATCCGGGCTTACCTGTTGAGGATTTCGAGAATGCTCTTGTTGCACCGGGAACACATATTGGGATGTCGGGCCATTTAGATCAATTTACAAATAACACTGTTTTTACTGCAGGTTCAATATTACCGGGTATTCAACTCAATTCAATTGGCAATTGGCCCACTGACCTTATAGTTTTAGGTGTTGGAGCCTTTGGAAGTCCCAGTAAAGTTGCACTACCCAACTATTTAGCAAATAGCGCTCAATTTTTGTTTAGCCCGGCTGTAAATGCGGTTGGTCTTGATGCGGTTGATTTTACGGGAGGCACTCAATGTACCATTGAAGTATATGATGCCGGCGGTAATTTGTTAGGTTCTGTTACTGCTGCCACCAGTGTTTCGGGTGTTTTTTGGGGTGTTAAATCCGACACGCCGATTGGTGAAATTCGTTTGATAGCACCAAGCGGAAATGGTGCTGACAATATAGCATTTGGAAATTCAACACAACCGGTTCCTGTTTCTGATTGGGCGGTTTATTTAGGATTGATGCTGATAATTGGCTTTACGGCTTTTCAGATTAAGAAAGCGGCATAATACTAATTTTGATTTCCAACAAAATCAGCTCCAATAAAAACTATCTTTGCTTGTAAAAATTAAACAAATGAAGAGGGTGTTATTGGTATGGCTGATTTTTTTGATAGCTTTTAACTCCGTAAAAGCACAATATCGGGTAAACAATAACATTCAATCGGCCTGGATGCTTTTAATGGATTTGAAAATTGATGAAGCTAAACAGCTGTTACAAAAAGAGCTGGCACAGCATCCTGAAAATTATTATGTGTATTACCTCGACCAAACCTGTGATGCCTACGGATTGTTAATTAATTCGGACGATAATGAGTACGAAGCTTTTCTCGACAATTATGAAACCAAACGAGCAATAATGGATGGTAAATATGAGGATTCGCCTTACTATCTGTTTTGTAAGTCGGAAATGGATTTACAGGTTGCAGTTTTCAAAATTATTCACGGATCGCAGTTTAGCGGAATGAAAAATGCTTACAATGCTTACAGAGAAGTCTATCAAAATCTTAAAGTGTACCCCCATTTTAAACCCAGTCGTAAACTTGACGGATTTTTTAACGTAGCCATGTCGAACATGCCACCTTTTGTAAAGTGGGCTGTTTCGTTTTTTGGTGTTTCGTCTGATTTTGATTATGGAGTGAGTCTGCTCGACAGCCTGTATCAATCGCAAAAAAACATCAGGGGCATTAATGCCGAGGCGGCTTTGTTCATTATCTTCACAGCAAAAATTAACAAAACCCCCGAAATGGTGTATCGGTTTACCCAAACACTCGACACCAATATCAGAAATCTATATATTCATCAATATTTCAGGGCAAACATTGCATACAGGACAGGCCACAACGAGCAGGCGCTTACCACCTTGCACGAACTCGACAGCAACAACAGCGCTTATGCCAATCTTATTTATAACTATTTAAAAGGAAAGGTTCTGCTACGTAAACTAGACGAGGATGCCGCAAAATACATCAACAATTATTTGGCACACCTTAAAAAGCCGGAGTACTACAAGGAGATGACTTATAACCTTGCGCTTACTTATCTTATTAAAGGCAACAGAGAAAAATACCATGCACTTTGCCGTGAGGTTGTAAGCAACGGCAACGAAATTAATGAACGCGACCGGGAGGCCCTTTACGATGCTTCGCTGGACTATGAACCCGATATTGAATTGGCAAAAGCCAGACTATTGCTTGATGGAGGATATCTTAACCGGTTTAAACAAGCCATTAAAAGTTATGAAGACGAGCACAAATCCGACTTGCCTTATCAGCTGGAGTATAATTTACTGATGGGAAGGTTTGAGATGAAGCAAAATCATTTTGAGCAGGCAAAATCTTATTTTGAATGGGTGCTCAGCCATGGTGCAGACGAAGATTACTATTTTGCCTGTGCGGCTGCGTTGTACCTTGGTAATATTTACGAAAAGCAAGGCATTTACGAAAAAGCAAAATCGTTTTATAAACAATCATCCGGCCTTTACGACAGCGACTATTACGAATATCTTGGAGATAAGGCAGATAAAGGAGAGTTACGGATGAAAAAACTGCTTGAAAAAAGCCCCTGATTTTCCCAATAAACCCTATTCCTTTTTTGCTACATTTGTCACTTATTTTTTAGAAACCTAAAAATAAAACCGATGATTATTGTTTTTGCCATTGATTCGTACAACGACGCCAACGGAGGAACCATTGCCACCAAGCGTTTGGTTGAAGAGCTGAAAAAAAGAGGTCACGAAATAAGAATTGTGGCAGCCATTCACGAAAATCCTGACGACCCGAATTTTTATAAAATTCCCGGGTTTGTACTTCCGGGTGCAGAAGAAGCTCAGGAGAACATGACTTTTCTGTTTGGCAAAAACGATCAGAAAGTTTTTAAAAAGGCCATGGAAGGAGCAGACATTGTGCAGGTACAGTTTCCGTTTTTAATGGCCAAAGGAGTTGTAAAAGCAGCCAAAAAAATGAACATTCCCGTGGTGGGTGCTTTTCATGTGCAGCCGCAAAACATCATGGCTGCCTTGGGAAAAACCAGTAAACTGCTGGAAAGATTTCTCTGGTTCAGCTTTAAATATTTTTTGTTCAATCGTGTTGATACCATTGTCAGCCCCTCTAAGTTTGCATCCGAGCTACTTGTATCCGAAGGAGTTAAAGGACATCATAACTATATATCAAACGGAATACCGGTGGAATATGTACCCGGTAACTATGAAAGACCCGATTGGTTTGGCAACAAACTGGTTTTAATTAACGTTGGAAGACATGCCGATGAAAAACGGCAAAAGTTGCTTATCGAAGGCGTTAAACGTTCAAAATACAAGGCGGATATTCAGCTTATTTTGGCGGGCAGAGGTGAACGTACCGAAGTACTTAAAGAAGCTGGCAAAGCGCTGCCTGTGAAACCTTATATTGAATACATCAGTTTTGAAGACAAGCTGCGCTTTTTAAATACTGCCGATATGTATGTGCATGGCTCTATTGTGGAA
>JALVAQ010000120.1 GCA_027011095.1 Bacteroidales bacterium | reverse complement strand
TTCAATATGCAGGCGGTAAACGGGAACTTTTTCCTTGGCATTCCTTTAACTTTTTCAAAAAAAAGCAAAAAGAAGGCTCAAAAGCCGTTTCTTATTTTGGCAGGAAACTACCGTTGGACCAACAATACCGATCCGGTTTGGCAACAGCCGCAGCGATTAAATTCCGTAGTAGCCGACAGCCTTGCTGCCAATCCGCTTCGGCCTTCATTATCCGGTATGGGAGTCTTTCTCAATGCCAACTACGTTACCGCCAATGATTTTTCTTCGCAAAAAGTGCCTGACAATGCAACAAAGCGCGGCATATATCCCTATTTAAAACTCTATTTGCCCGTATCAAAAAATTCTTCACTCACTTTGGGCAGCTATCTTGTTGCCGACAAACAAGACATATCGGGTTTTGAAAACACTATTTTTAATTCAGGTTTCAACGGCTTGCAAACAAAACGAAAGATAGATTCTTATTTGCGTTGGAAGCAGGATTTTACAATAAACAGCTCATTACACATATCATATAATATTGATTTACAATATTCCAACCACTTTACAAAGCGTAGCGACAGAAACCACGACAATCGTTTTTTCGATTACAACTACGTAGGTAAATTCACTTCTTATAAAATGCCCATTTATGAAATGGGAAGTATCACCATCGACAGCACAACTTATGATGATGTAATGATATTGGAATCGTGGGACCACGATACTCTTTTCAGGTGGACGCCCTCCAACATCAATCCTGAATTGTCAGCATATAACCAAAACCTGTTTGATTTTTATGGCAATCAATTAAACTGCCCTGATAAATTTATGTTAGCCGGAGGATTATTAAACGGCTTTTATCCAACCGCAGTTTATGGTTTTTGGAAACCACGGGGAGGATCTTATGGTACTTACGATGAAAAAAGCAATGAGAGAGTTCGTGCTTTTTTTCAAACCGAAATAACCTATAAAAAACATCATGTTTTATTGGGTGCCGATTACAACAGAGAAACCAAAAGGCATTATACCCTGTCACCAACCTATCTTTGGAATTTGATGCGTACTTTAACTAACTTACATCTCCACGAGCTTGATAAAAACAACCCCATCACCATTGGACACAACGGAGAGGTTGATACAGTTATTTATAACAGGAAATTTGATGCTGACAAACAAGAAACCTTTGATATAAATTTAAGAAAAGCATTGGGGCTTCCCGTTGACGGACTTGATTATATCCTGATTGATTCGTACGACAGAAATAACAACACCATCAGTTATTACGACAAAAACGGAACAATGCACACCATAAAAACACCGGATAATTTTTTAGATATGAATCTTTTTAGCGCCGGCGAGTTGATCAACCCTCGTTATTCAGTTATAAGTTATGCCGGTTATAACTATTTGGGTCAAAGAGTTAAAAACAGCAGCAACCCCTATTCATTTTTTGACGATTATAGTATCAATGCCGAAAAACCGGAATATTGGTCGGTATTTGCACAAGACGAGTTCAGGTGGAAGAATCTGCACGTTAGAGTGGGGCTGCGATTGGATGTTTTTGATGCCAGGCACCCCGTTTTAAAAGATAATTACTCCCTTATGCCTATCTACACCGTGGAACAGGCAAAAGCATTGGGAGATGTTGATTTTTATAAACCCGATAACATAGGTTCTGATTACAAAGTGTATGTTGACAAAATAATAAATCCGAATAAGGTTGCCGGTTTCAGGAAGGGAGATAAATGGTACGATGCATCGGGCAGGGAAATTACCGACCCTTCGATACTTAATCTGGGTTCCGGTATTTCACCCTATTTACAACATCCTGATATATACAATTTATCAAATGAAAACTGGACTCCCGACATGACTTTTAAACCCTACGAAAAAGCCGTTAACCTGTTACCGCAAATAGCAATTGACTATTCCATTACCAAAAAAATAAACCTCTATGCTTTCTACACATCATCCACACAAAACCCTTTTGGCTATTCCGATTTCCGCCCCGATATTTATCTATATTATATCGAACCCAATCAAATTATTCCCAACCCTGCCCTTAAACCCATGCGTAGCGGAAAATTGTTTGCAGGGATAAATATGCTTGTTTGGAAAAATCTGTCGGGTAGCGTCTCTTATTTACAAACCACCGTTGATAATTATTTTTTTCCGAAAGTAATGGAAGGAGCTTATCCGCATACGTACATAACATTTGTCAATAATCCAATCAGGATTTTAACCAATGGATTTCAGGTTAACATGCAATGGTTAAACAACATGCATAAAGGGCTTAGCGGGAGCATGAGCTTTGTTAAAACATTTCCCAACAAAGATGATGTGAATTATTATTTGGTGAGCGACCTTACTTTTAACATTAACGCAAATTACCGTTTTTATAGCCAAAACAGGTTTTTAAGAGGTTTTTCAACATCGGTGTTCTACCAATACAGGCACGGAACACCCTACAATTATACCAATTTAAACGGTGGACCCGGTACGAAACAAGCCCCGGCATTTCAGTTTGTTAATTTAAACATTCAACGCGATTTTATCCTTTCGGGAAAAGCAACGCTTACCGCCTATTTGCTTATTGAAAACCTTTTCTCATCCAAAAATGTCTTTAAGGTTTATTCCGAAACCGGTAACGCTACCGATGACGGGTTTTTATCCGACCCTGCAAATCAAGCCTATATTAACAACCAACTTTCGCCGGAATCGTTTCGTTTTTTGTACCAACAACATCTTTACAACCCCGACTTTTATGATATTCCGCGCATTGCACGGTTTGGTATAATTCTGAAATATTAATTCCGCGAAATTAATGTTGAAGCACTACTCAATAACCACCTTGCCTCCAACACTTCTTCCGGCCTTATCAATAAACTGATAGTAGTACACGCCGACTCCATATCCTGACAGGTCGAGGGTGGTTTTGTAGTTTTCCGTCTTTCGGTTGATGATGTTTTTGCCGAGGGTATTAAAAATCAGCAGCCTACCGGTTTTATCGTTTAACGATTCGAAAGTTACCATACCAGCAGCCGGGTTGGGGTAAACTTTTAATGGTTTTTTGATTTTGTTTTCAGCTACACCACCTATCCTGCCGACACATCCGCTCCGCTGGAGCAGGTTTAGCGAAGTGACGTCAAAAAAAGTATGCTTATTATCTCCTGCATTTTCAACCGTTAATGTTATCGGCTCAACATTAATTGTATCATAACCAATATGGACAACTACTTCACCATAAACACACTCAGAAAAAGGTTCACCTATGCCCAATGAGTCAGTCTGAATAAACCCTATTTCAGGATTACGATCTTTTCTATAGCTTTTACCTTCCAATATTGGCCCGTTTCCTATAATTAACAGTTCTTTATTATTGGTTTCGTGCACATTAACAGAGG
>JALVAQ010000119.1 GCA_027011095.1 Bacteroidales bacterium | reverse complement strand
TCAACAAACTGTGCCGGAGGATGCCAACCCACCCAAACCGAGTCGGTGGTGGAGCAGCCGTTGGGGGCACTCACTTTTACCCAATAGGTGCCTGTGTCGGAAACGGTAACAAGGCTGTCGTTCATACCGAAGTCGCCGGTACTCCACAGGTAGCTGCCCTGGCCTGCGCCGCCGTTGAGTTCAATGGAGGCTCCGTTGCAAATAAGGGTATCGGCTCCCAAATCGGGTTGGGGTGCCTGTTTTACGGTAACCACCCGTGAGGTGTGTTCGAACCTGCCGAAGGGGTTGGCGCTGTCTGGAGGGTACCACACATCGGCGGAGACCTCAAACTCGCCGCCCGAGCTGAAATAGTGCACGGGGCTTAGCTCGTGCGAGATGCTGTCGGCACCGGAGTCGGGGTCGCCGAAGTTCCAGTGTATGGAGTCGGGGAACATAAAGTTGGGCTTGAATTTTATGGCATTGGAAGGCCCCGAGCATTCGCCCTCCCACTCAAAACGGTAGAGGTAATCGAGGAGGATGTTGGGGAAACAAAAGTTAACTTCTCCCGGAGTCATGTTAAGAATGTCTTTTTGATAATCGCAACCAACACCCCGTACCCAGGGTTTATTAATTACGCTTACATAAAAGTAAGGTTCACCATTATCAGGAGTGGAACAATATATTTTACCGTCACGGGCAAGTTGCAAACCCATCCCCGGGCCTTTACCAATAAGTATGGCCGACTGTGCAAACAGTGAGTGATTTTCAACATATTGCATATCATACTGATAAATTTCCACATCATTGTCAAGGGATGTAAAAGCAATGTAGGCTAATTTTGAATCGGGAGAAAATTCAATGCCGAAAGGGTGAAGGAGCCGTCCCTGAGCGTCAACTTTTGTTAAATAATAGAGTATATTTATTTCTCCGGTTTTATCATTAAACTTTCCCACTTCAAAAAAGTAGGGTGGAACTAACAGGTATGCCGAGAAAACATACTTTTTTGTAAAGTCTGTTTTTAAATAACCTCGAGTATCACCGGAGTGTATTAATTCAGTAGCATCACTTAAAACAGGCATGGGATTCAAACCTGTTTCCGTTAGTAAAAAAGCGGCAAATTTATTGTCTTTCACTTTACGCGTAATAATCCAGATATCTTTGTTGTTGGTATGTTTAACGGCAAAAAGTTTTTCAGATGCATCCCATGCTGAATTTAAAAAACGGTTTTTTTCAATCACTTCTCCTAAACCGTTATCTCCGTTCATATCTACCACATCATACCACAGGCCGAATTGTCCGGTTGGTGAACCATCATCCCTACCCACAAAAAAGACATAATATAAATTATCACTTTCAGGTTTTTGAATAATTAATACACGTTGTGTTACTAACGGATCATCCCCAACAAGGTTATCACCGTTTAAAACAGGATGGTGATTTTTATTAAAAATTTTTGTCCCATCAGAGGCCAACAATAAATTACCTGCCGTATCCGACATAACAGCGGTTCCAAGCAGATTATTAAGAAACCCGTCAACAATAATGGGATGTCCGTTATTAAAGTCTAAACCGCAGAATGTTCCGAAATACCAAATATTTGCCTGGTTTTGTGAGAATAAATTTGTGTTTAGTACAAATAAACTTGCTAATAAAAATAAATATCTTATCATACAATATAGTCTCAAAAAAAGTACGGTAGATTTTATTTGCATATAAAACCTACCGTTATAGTTGCTAATCCATAGTGACAATTATAGTCTCTCCATCATATTCTAATAAACCCTCACAATTAGTCGTGGGTTCTGCCTGTTGCCCGTCACAAACAATTTCATCATTAACAGTGTTCTTTTTAACAGCTGTTGCAACAATTTTAAAGCAATTTGAAGCCATATCGTTTACACAAAGTGTATCCTGAATGCAAAATGAAAAAACGTTTCCATTTTCGCTTGGACCTTGTTGTTGACCACTATAAATTGGTGTTGACGGATCATTGCAAATATCAAAAATTGAAAGATTTACGATATAATCGGTACTGTCATTAACAAAAACACAATCGCCCTGTAATTGTACAAATATTGTTATCCAACACGGAGGCGGGTTTACCGCTTTGGTACTGGTTTCGGATTTGTGTGTGTTTGCCATAAAAGCTGCGCTTAAGGCTACTATTACCGTTAACGATATTAAATATTTAATTAGTTTTTTCATGGTTATAAAATTTAGGTGGAAAAAAAGTATTTTGTCGTTGTCTCTTTTACCGGAAAAATATACCCGTTCCAGACTGGTTGGCAGACAACCTTGTTTAAAAAAACAAAACATTTCCCGTCCGGAACGGCCGATAAAATAAACCTGTTTTTTCCTAACCTAAATATTGTGAGTATGTTAGTGGGGGGGGTGTAAACCACCGATTTCCAGTTGTTTATGTTTGCATTAAAAACCATCATACCGGATTGGGCATAACCGTTCGCAAAAAATAACCGGAAACGGTTATTAATGGCCATGCTTAAACGGCTTAAAACCTTGCGGCAAAATTTTGATATGATAAACCGGTATTTCATGGCGGCAAATAAACAGCATATTAAAGTGATGTTTCAAAGATAGTGAAAAAAAATAACTTAACCGGAAAGTTAAGAAATAAGAAAGAAGGTATAACATCGCTGCTTTTGAAACATCTGGTTTTGGAAAAGTTCTCTTACGAAGCTGAACAGCTTTTCCAAAACTCTAAAGCTCTACAGCGATGCTAAAAAAACTTTCCCAAAACTCTAAAACTTAAACCACTTCCACACTTCTAAGTATTAACTTCAAACCATTGAGCTGAATCGATTAACGGATTTCGATTTTACCTTAAATGGTAAAATAAGCAGTAAGCAGCTTTCAATGAGCAATTAACAATGAAGCAAAAAAGTAATGTAACCTTCAAGCCTCCTCTATTAGCTGTACATTACTTGCAGCGATTATTAACAATCTATTGTCCATAATTATTCGTTTTACCTTCTAAACGGCTTATCATGGTTTTTACCTTTGTATAAAATCATTTGAAACAAGTGCGTAAACGAAAATTACATTTCTTTCCCGATAATATCGAAAACGAAGCCCAGATAAAGCTCAATTACAAGCGTTTGGCTTTGTTGTATCATCCCGACAGGGGCGGTAGCGAAGAGCTTATGAGGGAGCTGAATGTTGAATACGACTATCTTAAACACTATATAAAAACAAAAAATCTTACAAGGAAAAAAGTTATAAGTGAATTTTCGCTATTAAAAATCGGTGATACCGTTTTTGTGAATGGTACCGAATGTGTGGTGGTTGATGTATTTCCACATTCGTTTATCGCGCGAGCCAAGGGCAGGGTTAAGCTGGCCATTTTTGATAAGGAAACAGGCTATGCCATAAATAATCGTAAATATAAAGCCTCTCTAACC
>JALVAQ010000118.1 GCA_027011095.1 Bacteroidales bacterium | reverse complement strand
CTTTATCATCAAACCATATATACATTAACCTTTGCCATTGCAAATTCCTCCAGTTCGTTTGGTAACAATACTTTTGTGGTAATAATTTTATCAATATTCTTTAGTTTGGAAATAACACCCAGGCTTCTTCTCCCAAATTTAGTTTCATCAACAACCAAGATTACTTCACCTGCAATACTCATCATAACATGACTTGTATGAGCTTCCAGAATATTAGGTGTTGTTAATCCAACGTTAAAATCAACACCATCAACTCCCATAAAGAGTTTATCGCACGAAATTTTGCGCAAAGTATCGTCAGCTAAGGGACCTACCAAAGTAGATGTGTCTTTAATAAGCGACCCTCCAATTAAAATCACTTCAAGGTCGCTATCCACCAAATCGCTGGCAATGTTAATTGCATTTGTAATAACGGTTATGTTTTTCATGCCTTTTATTTCTTTGGCAATCAGACTTGTTGTTGAACCTGAATCAAGTAAAATAGTGTCACCTTCCTGAATCATTTGAGCTGCTTTTTTAACAATCCTGCGCTTCTGATCAAGATTAATTTTCTCTTTTTCGTTCAGCGCCTGCCCTTTGTAAAGTTTCTTTACTTTTATGGCTCCTCCATGGGTTCGTTTTAGCAAACCTCGTTGTTCCAAAATGGCGAGGTCTTTACGGATAGTTACCGTTGTGGTATTTAACAATTCTGGTAAATCTTTTGTTACCAAGCGATCTTCTCTTTCTAACATTGTCAATATCTTTTCCAGTCGCTCTTCCTGAAAAACCACGTTATTGTTTTGTCCATTGCTCATAACCGTCTCTATTTTTCGTTAATTAATCAAATTGAGGAAATCAGTTAAATCATCAATAAAATGATGAATTGATAACAAATATAGAAACTTTATCAATTTTTTTTGCTTTCGTTTGATTTCATAATCTATTAAAAAAATTCTTACCGTAAATAAACATAGAAAAACCGGAAAAAATATCGGCTCAATTTTTTGAGGTTAAATCAGGTAAATCTGTTAAGATTTACCTGATATTAAACCAATTATTAACCAAACATTAACCAAAAAATCAAGACTATTTTTGAGGGTTATAACCTTTACGCTTAAAGCTCCATGCCCAACCTGTCCCCCATTCAATATCGGTTTGTTTTTGCCACAATATCATCTCGTCATCAGTTAAACGCATAATATTATATACACCGGTTACGGTAACCGAAGGTTCGGTACACTCAATATTATAATCTAAAATATACGGATTAACCACAGTAAGCGTTCTGTTTTCCCAATCCAGAATAAAGGTTCCTTTTACTCCCTCGTCACCGGCCTCGTGATGATAAGTATAGTTAATTCCATTTACCAGATCGAAATCCATTTCTCCATTAATGTCAGGCGTTATGCCAACACACTGTCCCCAACTGTTTTTCGGATCCCAGCATCTTGAACCATCACCATAATCGTACGTTGTATCGTTATATGTTTGAAAACAATAGTCAGGATAATGGTCGTCACCTGTTACAACAGTATTATATACCCAGGTTTTTCCTGTACCACCTCCCGTAAGCTCTTTCCATCCTGGTTTTGAAGAGATGTTGGGATCGGTATTATCAACCTTAAAAGTTGTAGTAGCCGTAATATTTTGACCTCCGGCGCCACTAATGGTGCAAACAATATTATATACACCGGAAAAAGGATAGTAAGCCGATACCTTTTGCCCCATTGCCTTTTGATTATTTCCCAAATCCCATTGAAAAACAAATCCATGATCGGCAGATGCTGTAAAAACAGGATTATAAGGGTCAGATGCATCCACAGTAATTTTCCCATTAGATGGTGCGGGACCTATTTCTCCTATGTTGTCTTCTTGCGGATTACAGGAGTAGGCTAACATCAACATAACTCCTGCCACAATAAATAATATTCTTTTCATAATTAATTTTTTTTTTGAATTACAAATGGATTAATACGGATTCTGCACCAAATTAGGGTTCAGATTCATTTCAATTTGTGGAATTAGCAAATAACGTTTGTTATCGGTATAACCATTCATCAGGTTGCCGCGTCCTGTACGAACCAAATCCCAGTAGCGGTGGCCTTCCATACCAAGTTCAACACGTCTTTCATGATAGACGGCTTTAATGGGGTCGGAAAACGGTGTTGCTCCCAAGCCAACACGAGCGCGAACTCTATTAATTGGAGTTTCCCAATCAAGCCCAAGATGAGCAGCAGCTTCAGCCTGCCATAATAAAACTTCGGCAAAACGCACAACACGTAAATTCATACCTGCCTGATCTTCTCCATTACCACGCTGACTGGCAGGTAACGCTCTTTTGCGATTGTAATATCCCGTATAGCTATCAGGATTATGAACGGGGTCTTTAAGGGTATAAAACACCTCTTCATCCGAAGTACCTTTCCATAAGGTATCAAGGTTACTGATGATGGTATAGGCTCTGCGGGGATCACCTTCTTCAAATTCATCATATAAGCTTTGGGTAGGCTGGTCAAATCCCCAACCGCCATTTCTGTCATCGCGGCTACGCATCATCACTTCCAGATGGCATCCTTCGTTTTCATCAAGCCAGCCCGGCATCTGCAAATCTTTAAATTGAATTTCAAATACTGCTTCTATGCCATTATCTGTAGCGATTGTAAACTCATCACCGTAATTTGCTTCAAGGTCATATTCACCTGAATTTACTATTTCAGTTGCCAGGTCATAAGCATCCTGCCACTTTTCCTGAAAAATATAAGCTTTAGTAAGAAATGCTGCGGCAGCACCCCAGGTAGCACGTCCTAACTCTGTTGCGTCTAACTCACTTTTTCGAGGCAAACCATCAACAGCAACTTTTAAATCGCTTTCGATAAACGCCCAACACTCTTCAATGGTATTGCGTGCAGGAGTATATTCGGAAGGTTTTAAAATATGATCAACAATGGGAACACCGCCCCAGGTTTTTACAAGCTCGAAATAATAAAATGCACGAAGGAATTTTGTTTCGGCAAGAATACGTTTACGCGCTGAAGGGGTAATATTTTCGTTATCCGTAATACCTTCAATCAGCCGGTTGGCACGATTAATACCTACATAAAAGTCGTTCCAACGCTTTGCTATTAAGGGGTTTTCTGCATTAGCAGTAAAAGTTGTCAATGCATAAATTTCAGCGTAATCACCATTGCCGCCACCGCCCTTTTCGGCATCATCGGAAACAGCATCGCCAATTGCCCATTCGGTCAGTTGCGAAAAGTTGTACCATCCCAAAGGATCGTAAACACCTGCAAGAGCTGTTAAAGCAGCATTATCATCACTAAAAAATGTTTTGTCGGAGATATTTGGAGCAGGCGTATTTAAAAACTCCTTTGTACACGAATTAAAAGACAGCATTCCAAATAAAAGCAGTATGCTAAATACTATTA
>JALVAQ010000117.1 GCA_027011095.1 Bacteroidales bacterium | reverse complement strand
AAGAAGCGCGATGGTTTGCAAGACCAGTTTCGCACCTTCGTTCATCATTTTATCATGCAACGTTAAAAAGTTATCGTCCTTAGTTATAGCCAGTTTTTTTTGAAGAATAATATTTCCCGTATCAATTTTATCGTCAATAAAAAAGGTGGTCAAACCAGTTTCCGTTTCTCCGTTGATGATGGCGTGATTGATGGGGGCAGCTCCACGGTACTGCGGCAACAACGAAGCATGCAGGTTAAAGGTTCCTTTGGTTGGAATTTCCCAAACTACCTTGGGTAGCATCCTAAAAGCCACAACAATTTGAAGGTAAGGCTTCAGGCCTTTAAGCGTATTAATAAAATCTTCATCACGAAGTTTTTCGGGCTGCAATAAACGCAGATTGTTGGCAACTGCATATTCTTTTACGGGAGAAGTGCGCAACTTTTTACCTCTCCCGGCAGGCTTATCGGGTACGGTAACAACAGCCACCACATCATATCCTGCCTGAACAATGGCATCCAAAACGGGAACTGCAAAATCGGGCGTTCCCATAAAAACTATTTTAACGGCTTCTTTTTTCATCTGATTAATAATTCACACTTTATTATCTTGTAAAGATACGAAAAGTTATTGTTTGAAGGGGCTGAACATCATGCTTTACTCCAACAAAAAAGCCCGACAAATTTTGTCAGGCTTTTACTGTGTTTATCTACATAATTTTATTTATCGAGTTTAGCCTCAACACGGGCAATATAGCGCTCAATATTATTACCGTATTTTGTTTTGGGGTATTTATCGCAGATAACCTTGTAGTTGGCCAACGCTTCACTGTTTTTACCCATCAGCTCAAGGGTTTCGGCAGCCTTAAAATAAAACATCGAAGCGGTAAAACTGTTGTTTTTCATGGTGGCGGCTTTTAAATACTGGCTAACAGCTTTTTCCTGATTACCTTTTTCAAGATAGGCATCGCCCAATGCACCTTGTGCCATGGGAGCAACCAGTTGGTCATCGACTTTAAACTTCGACAGATAGTCGATGGCTTTGTCGAAATCACCCTTTTTCAGAAAACAGATACCGGCATAATAGTTGGCAAGCTTTCCGGGTTTTGTGGCGCTGTATTCATCAGCAATGTCAACAAATCCCAAATGGTTACCATCGCCAAACAACGCTTTATCCAACGAGTCCGACTCGAAAAACTGCTGGGCAGCAAAAATCTGCTCCTGTGCATCCTGGGTTTTAGGTTCGATAATATATTTTTGATACCCAAAATATCCCAAAACAATTACCAATATAACCAACACGCCAATAATCAGCGAATTTTGGTTTTTAATAATGAATTCTTCACTTCTGGTTAGAGATTCTTCAATATTTTCAATTGTCTTCTCTGTCTTTTTAATCTCTTGTTCTTTCTTGTTTGCCATACTATTTGATTTTGAGGTTGCAAAAGTATATTTTTATTCTTAATAATAAAACAGCTGCTTTTATTTTTTTAACTTTGTCAATTACGCAGGGCTTTTAACAGTTATTCAATTATAATTATTTACATATTAGCACCTTATGAAATTTGTTTATGTATTAATTCTGGTTCCGCTCATCATGTTTTCAACAACAGTTAAAGGCGGATGGGTTATTTCGGAGGTCAGTTCCGACCATTTTGGCAATAAAAGTCATCAAACAACATTTTTGCAAAACAATAAAGTAAGGTACGAATCTGAAGTATCCATTGCCATTATTGATTTGGATAAATCACTGATAACCTTAGTGTTTCCGGGTCAGAAAGTATATTGGCAGGGTACAGCCGACGATTTTAAAGAGGGAACCCGAAAAGCCTTTGAAGCACAGATGCGAGCGATGATTAACGAGGCTTCAAACGATGAAAAAGATACTTATCAACAATTTTATGATGATATTTTAAAGAAGATAAACGCTCGGGATACTGTCCAAATTGAAACCCATGTAAGTGTTAAAAATCTGCACCGTACCGACACCATTGAAGGCTACCTTTGCAAGGCCTACGATATTTATGTTGACAGCCTCCTGAACGAGCGAATGTGGATTTCATTTAACGAACAACCCTTTAAAAATGTTGACTTACATAAACTTATGCTACTCACCTCTGAGATGGCTCCCATGAGCAACGGCATTAACGTTTCCAATTCCGATAGTTATATCAATCTGGTACAAAAGGGACTTGTGGTAAAAACCGAAAAATATATCGACGGGCATCTGGCAACCACTACCAGATTAACGCTTGCCAAAGAGGGCAAAATTGCGGATGCTTTTTTTACACCCCCTCCCATGTACCGGAAAGTATCCATTGGTGAGGCACTTGATTTAAGTGCCGAAAACGACCTTCCTGACATCAATGCCGAACCTGAAAACAACAAAGCATCGCCCTTTGATGATAACAATGGCTTTTAGGTTTGCACCTCCCTCCATGCAACCTTTTCTGTTTTTGGTTTTCTAAATAATCAAACTCATCCTTTTAATTTCAAAAAAAATAACATGAAAAAATTCTTGCTCTCGTTAGCTTTAACAGCATTAACAGTTGGCTTTTGCAACGCCGAACCGGACACCTCCATACAACAAAAACCAATCAACCGGTGGCTGACCTCCGGACCGGTTGGATTACAGCTACCGGCATTTAACAGCAGAAACAGTGTGAAGGGCAAAAAGTTTAAGCCGGCTGATTTACTTAAATTAAAAACCAAAGAGATTGGCAATCCTGTTGAAGGCGACACCTTTTTAATACGCAACCACAAAACTTATCAATGGAAAACAGCCCGGCTGAGCAAAAGCAACTATGTTAATCTTAAGCCCGTTAAAAAAGCCGGCTATAGCGAAACGTGGCTTTCAACTTACCTTGTTACCGACCGTTTTGTGAAGATTAAACTGGAAAACAAAACCCGGCAATGTTTTGAGCTTTATGTGGACGGGGTTAAAAAGTTAAGCAAATACAGTGTTACCGACGAAAAGAAAAGTGCCGATAAAAAAAGCACCTCGTTAAACCTCGAAAGAGGTACACATCTTATTGTTATAAAAACCTTGTATAATGCTGATAAAAAAGGAGTATGGAAACTTATTTCGCAGATAAGTTTTAACAAAGATATCCCGTCAGATGCAGTTCAAATTACTACGCATCCACATTATTTTATGGACATCAACCATTTAATGAACGGAAAACATCTTAAAGGTGCATTGATATCTGACAATGGTAAATTTATTTTATTGCAATATCAAAAGGTGTATCCTCCCAAAGGTAAAAGCGAATCATGGTTTGAAATCAGAAAACGCGACAATAACCGGATAATTTACACCTCGCAGTTTGCCAATGTAAACAATGTACAGTGGGTTCCGGGCAAAAATGCCGTTTCGTTTAAAGCTAAAACGGCCGGTGTAAACAAGCTGTTTTTGTTGAATCTTGAAAATATGAAGAGAACCGTATTGCTGGATAATTTGAAAAATGCAGGTTACTACCAATGGTCGCCCACGGGAGATTTTATTGTTTACAGCATCAACGAAAAACCCGACAAAAACAAAACGGGCATGATTCACCTTGTAAACATGATGGACCGGTGGCCATGGTGGCGCAACCGCGGACAGCTTTACAAGCTAAACATCAGCGATTTATCAACCGAGCGGCTTACTTACGGATATTTAAATACCCAATTACACGACATACGTTACGATGGAAAAAAGATGCTTATTTCGCAAAGTGTGCCCGATTTCTCGCAGCGCCCCTACACCCGTCAAATAATGATGGAACTCGATTTAAAAACCCTGAAAGCCGATACCATCTGGAATCAGGATTTTGCAGGGTCGGCACAATACTCGCCCCATGGCAACAAACTGCTGGTAATGGGCAGTGCTGCCATGTTTAACGGCGCAGGGGTAAATGTTCCTAAGGATGTCATTCCCAACGATTACGATACACAGGCCTACATTTACGACCTCAAAAGCCGAAAAGTAAACGCCATTACCAAAAATTTTAGTCCATCCATTATTGCTGCCACATGGAACGAAGCAGACAACCTTATTTATTTCAGAGTAGAAGAAAAATCGTGGAGAAACCTTTACAGTTATAATCCTGAAGACAGCAAATGGAATAAGCTAAATACCAAAACCGACATGGTAAACAGCTTTGAGATTGCCAAAAAAGCACCTGTAATGGTTTACTACGGAAGCAGCATTCAATATCCCAAAACAGCCTGGAGTTGTAACCTCGATGGCAGCAACCAAACTCTGGTTGCCGACCCTGAAAAGGACTTTTTTAAAGACATCACCTTTGGCAAAACCGAAAACTGGAATTTCAAAAACAAAAACGGGCGCACCATCGAAGGAAGGGTTTACTATCCACCCGATTACGATGACAGCAAAAAATATCCGGTAATTGTATATTATTATGGTGGCACCTCACCCACAGGCAGGGACTTTAGAGGCCGTTATCCCAAAAATCTCTTTGCAGCACAAGGCTATATTGTTTACGTTTTACAACCGAGTGGCGCCACCGGGTTCGGACAAGCGTTTTCGGCACTTCATGTTAACAACTGGGGCGAAACCGTAGCCGACGAAATTATACTTGGTACAAAAACCTTTTTAAAAGAGCATCCGCAGGCCGATCCCGAAAAAGTGGGCTGTATGGGTGCCTCCTACGGCGGTTTTATGACCATGCTGCTTACAACACGCACCAACATTTTTGCCACGGCCATTGCTCATGCCGGCATCAGTTCCATTTCATCGTACTGGGGCGAAGGCTACTGGGGTTACCTCTACAGCTCGGTGGCTTCGGCCAACAGCTTTCCGTGGAACAACACCAAACTGTATGTGGGGCAAAGCCCTTTGTTCCATGCCGATAGGGTTACCACTCCCCTGCTTTTGCTGCACGGCAATGCCGATACCAATGTGCCGCTTGGCGAAAGTATTCAAATGTACACAGCATTAAAACTTCTGGGCAAAACCGTTGAACTTATTGAAATTGAAGGACAAGACCATCATATTATTGATTACAAAAAACGGATTGAATGGCAAAAAACCATTTTAGCATGGTTTGACCGTTGGCTAAAAGATCAGCCCGAATGGTGGAACCAATTGTATCCCAAAGAAGATTTATAAACCAATTGTAAACTATGGCCAAAGAAATATTGACCCAATCGGTAAAAAAACAACTGCTTGCACATCTTTCGGAGTACCTGACCGACAGGCGTAAAGCACGTTTTGAAGAGGTTGTAAGATACAGAACAAGGTATATTACGGTAGTTTTGGAAGATGTATTCCAGTCGCACAACGCCAGTGCCGTTTTGCGCAGCTGCGACCTAACCGGCATTCAGGATATCCACGCCATCGAAAACAGAAACGAATATGATGTAAACACCGAAATAGACATGGGCAGCTCCAAATGGCTGAACCTATACCGCTATAACAAACAGAAACACAACACAAAAGAAGCCTTTCAAAAACTTCGCAACGACGGATACCGCATTGTTGCCACCACCCCTCACAAAAACGATTACACCCTCGACACGCTTCCGTTGGAAGGGAAATTTGCCCTTGTATTTGGCACCGAGCTTACCGGACTGTCGGAAATAGCCATTGCAGAGGCTGATGAGTTTTTACGCATTCCCATGTATGGTTTTACCGAAAGCTACAACATCTCGGTTTCGGCAGCCCTGTCCATGTTTACGCTAACGGAACGCTTGCGCAAAAGCAAGCTGCCGTGGCAATTAAGCGACGATGAACAATTAGATATTTTACTTGAATGGGCACGGCGCTCGGTAAAATCATCTGAAAAAATTGAAAAACTTTTTTTTGAAAAGATAAGCGGGTGAAATGAAATTAAAGTTGTTTAAAATCTAAGATGTGTCTTTTAGATAAAATACTGTATATGTAAAATGCATCAAAATTTCAGATGCTATTTTGTATCAAAGTATAATTATTAAACCGTTCTTCTTCATGCCAAAGGCATCAAGAAGAACCAAAATCTGTTAAATTCGTGTAATCCGATGACTTTTATCCACTTTCGATAGTTATCAGAACTATCATAGTAATAAACAGTTAGCTTTAAACAACTTCACTAAAACCTCCAACTTATCACTTTTTCTCTAAAGCATCGTAAAACAGCTGATGGATATTGGTTCTGATATCCAAATCGGATAATTTATTGTTATGCATATCGGGATAAACCCTGTTTGAAATAAACACATACACCAACCCGTTTTGGGGGTCGGCCCAGGTATAGGTTCCCGTAAACCCCGAGTGACCAAAACTGGCCGGCGAAGCACTTTTGCAGTTGGTTCGGTGATCTTCGTATTCGTACAAAGGCTTGTCAAATCCCAATCCCCGGCGATTGTCGGTTTCGGGAAACTGATAGCTTGTAAATTTTTTAACCGTTTCCCTGCGCAAATACTGTTTTCCGTTATAAACCCCGCCGTTAAGCAGCATTTGCATAATTACGGCTACACTTTCGGCATTTCCAAACAAGCCGGCATGCCCCGAAACGCCCCCAAGCATGGCAGCACCCTGATCGTGCACATCGCCGCGCAACACCTGTTTTCTGAAAACGGTATCATACTCGGTGGGTGCAATTTGATTCAAAGGAAATTTTTCGCGGGGCAGATAAGTTAATCTTGTTAATCCCATGGGACGGTAAAACTGCTGCTGCACATACAGTTCCAGCGGTTTGTTGGTGATGTTTTCAATCATGGTTCTAAAAAGGTAAAATCCCAGATCGCTGTAATGATATTCCTTTTTATCACTCATGGGCGAGTTCAACAGCTCACGATAAATTTCGTAGGAGTAATTCTTTTTAATGTACATGTTTTCGGCCACCCTAACAGGATATTGTTCCGATATTACCGAATGGTAAATGGTGGTATCGGGACCATAGTCGCGCAGGGTTGAATCGTAATAAGGAATCCATGGTGTAAGCCCTGCCTGATGGGTTAGCACCTCTTTAAAACGCAGGTCTTCTTTGTTGGTTCCTTTTAACATAGGAAGCCAGGTAACCATCTTTTTGTTTAAATCGATACGGTTGTCTTCCTCCAGTTTCATCAACGAAATGGTGGTGGCCAAAATTTTCGTCAGCGAGGCCAAATCGTAAACATCCGACTTTTGAACCTTCCGTTTTTTATCGTAGGTTTGATATCCGAAAGTTTTGTCGTAAAAAATATGGCCATCTTTGGCGGCCAGTATCTGACATCCGGGAAACGCCCCTGTTTCGATGCCGTTTAGCGCAGTGGAATCAATTCTATCCAGAATATCAACATCAATCCCCAGCTTTTTGGGGCTTACATGGTCCATTGTGGTATGCAGGTTAACTATGCCTGTACCGGCCTCGAAGCCTCCTGCGGCAACAGGCAGTCTTCCCACCGGTTTTTGAACACCCGAAATCACTGCTGCCGAAGCTTTTTGACTTGCCGGCTTCTCCTGATACGACATCAATATAGCCGGTATTTTGTTGAGGTTCTTAAAAAAATCGAGGGCATACGGACTGGCATACACATTGAGCACCACCGTGGTTAGCTGCGCCAACGAATCGATTAGTTTAACATCGGTGTCGGCTATTCCAAATTTTTTTGCGGCCAAAATATTGGTATTTAAAACCGCCACAACGGCTCTGTCGTACTTGCGTGCCTGTTTTAAAACCCTGTTTATCTCCTTTTTGGCGGCATTGTGAGGCAGGCGGATTGTTTTTTTAATTTTTATACCCGACAACGCTTTTTCAAACGGAACAGGTTTTGTTTCGCCGATAATAAGCAGCAGGGTTTTCTTTTTTTGTTTATTCAACGGCAACAGGTCGCCACTGTTTTTTACCAAGGTAATGGATTCTGAAAAAAGCTTGTCTGCCAACGCTTTATATTCGGGCTTGTGTAAATCGGAAACCAGCGTTTTTGTGTCGATGGGTGTTCTTTTCCAGGCTCCTGTAAGGTATTTGTACTTTAATATTTTTTTACAGCTCTCCTCAACTCTTTTCTCCGGAATCCTTCCCTCTTTAACACCATCGGAAATGGTTTTTACGGCCGAAGGCACATCATCGGGAATCAGCAGCAGGTCGTTACCGGCCATAAACGCGAGATACGAAACGCTGTCGTTTCCGTAGTTATTGGTAACCCCTTTCATATCAAGCCCATCGGTAATTACCATTCCGTTGAATTTCATTTTATCTTTTAAAAGCCCTGTAACAATGGGGTACGACAGGGTAGCAGGGTGATTTTTAAGGGTATCGAAAGCGGTAACCGAGAGGTGGGCAATCATAATAGAACCAACACCGTTTTTAATCATCTCCTTAAACGGAACCAGCCCTTCCCGTTCAATTTTATCGTAAGAGGCCGTTACCACAGGCAATGTTTTATGCGAATCCTGCCAGGTGTCGCCATGGCCCGGAAAATGTTTGGCACAGGCAATAACGCCCTCATCCTGTAACCCTTTCATATACAAAACACCCTTTTTACCAACCTGTTGCGGATTCTGACCAAAGGAGCGCATGCCTATTACCGGATTTCGCGGGTTGCTGTTTACATCTACCACAGGTGCAAAATTTATGTGAACCCCTACCCTTTTGCATTGCGCACCTATTTGCCTTCCCATTTGGTAAATAAGCGTATCGTCAGCAATAGCGCCAAGGGTCATTTGCAACGGATATTTAAGGGTTCCTTTTAATCGCATGCCAAGCCCCCATTCGGCATCAATGGTTGACATCAGCGGCGTTTTGGCTTTTTTATTCCACTTATTAAACTGTTTAGCCTGTGCCACCGGTTCGCCACCAAAAAAACAAACACCCCCCAAATTATACTTTTTAATGTATTTACCGGCTGTTTTCAAATAGGGTTGATACGGATAATTGGCTCTCACAAATATAAGCTGCCCCACCCGCTGCTCCAAAGTAAGCGAGTTATAAACCGAATCAACCCACCGGTTCATCTGTTGCAGATTGTCGGTTTGTTGGGCTTTTAATGGTAAAAAAGAGGATAAAAAAACAATACAAAAAGAAATAATCAGCTGTTTCATTTGATAACTTGCTTTGAGGGTGATTGTTATACCTGCAATAAAACAACAATATTAAATACAGGCAAATTCTATTCAAAAATAATCTTTCTGTTTAAATAGAAAAAGATAATTTTACCTTTTAAAATTTATAGTACGCTTTGGACATCTTTAATCAAATAAAAACCATTGCCACAGCGCAAAAGATGGATTCGGTTTTAAACCAGCTTGAGGAAATCAATCTTGCGCATAAGGAACACGATTATCTTGATGTTTTGGTGCTCGGACAATTTAAATCGGGCAAAAGCTCCTTTATAAACAACCTGCTAAACATTAACCACCTGCCTACCGGCGTATTGCCCGTAACAGCCATAATTACCCGTATTTGTTACGCACCCGAACCAAAAGCGGTTGTTTCGCATTTTGACAACAGCAAACAAACCATCGGTATTGACAGGCTTTCGGAATTTATCAGCGAAAAAGAGAACCCTGAAAACATAAAAGAGGTTTCCGTTGTCGATGTTTTTCTTCCCCAGGTAAAAAGCCTCCATCCGGTCAGGCTTGTGGACACGCCCGGACTGGGCAGTATTTTTACCCATAATACCGATGTTACCCGCAACTGGCTTGGCAAAATAAAGGCTGCTATTGTGGTCATCAGCGCTGTTCAGCCCCTGTCTGAAAACGATGTAGCCCTACTTAAAGAAGCGTTACAACAAAGTCCGAAGGTGTATGTTTTATTAAGCAAAACCGATTTGGTTGGCAACGAAGAGTTGCAACAAATAGAAGGATTTGTTAAAGAAAAACTGCATAAAACTTTTAATATCGACTTTAAACTTTTTCCCTATTCCATCCATCGGGCAACGCCAACGCTGAGACAATCGGTTTACGACAACATTTTTTCACCGCTTTCATCGGCTTCCGAATCGGTTCAACAGGAGGTGTATCTGCATAAGCTTAACTTTTTGGCGCAAAAAACCATCGGCTACCTGAAAATAAGTTTAACCATGTTGCGGCAGAAGGAGGAAGACCGTAAAAAGCTTGAAATGCAAATTGTTGACGAAACGTTAAATTTAAAATACCTTAAACAGGAACTTTTACAAATCGGCAACAGCTACAAAGAGGATACCCGCGTTTTTTTAAAAAAACTCTTTTTGGAAAAACACACACGGCAACTTACAGAGGCACTTTCAACCGACCTTTCAAAGCAATTCGATACATGGGAAGGCAACCTCGCAAAGGTTACACAGCAGTATGAAAAGTGGATTAGAGCCACCATGATTTCAACCATAAAACAGGTTGAACTCACCGAATGGGATACCATTGCAAGCCATCCCGATGAAGCCCGCAAACATTTTAACAGCTACCTAAAAAATTTCAGGGAGCGTTTAAACCGGAACATCAAAAAGATATTAAATATTGACATGCCCTTTGGAGATATTGAAATCAAGGCCGCTCCATTACAATCGCCCCCCATTCATATCTCGCGCACCTTCGACTCGCACATCGACATGCTGTGGTTTTTGGTTCCCATGCCTGTTTTTCGCAAAGCCGTAAAAAATCATTTTCTAAACGAAATACCGCATGAAATTGAAAAAAACAGCTATCGGCTTATTGCACAGCTTACTGACAACATCAACCGGATTATCAACGAGATGCAGCAACATGCAATCAACTATGTATCGCATGAGTTAAAAAGCCTCTCCGTTGCCATTACGAAACACAGGCAGGATGAAAATGAAATCAGGCAGATGATTGCCACCCTTGAACCGGAAATAAAAACCAAACCTTAGATAACATGACATTTTGGGAAAACACCGCAGCAAAGCTGAAATCGGGACAATCGGCAGTTGTTATGATTGTTGTAAAAAGCGAAGGGTCAAGCCCCGGAAAACCCGGATTTAAAATGGCTGTATCCGCTGACGGTGAAATATGGGGCTCCATTGGCGGAGGCAACATGGAGTTCAGGCTTGCCCAACAGTGTAGAAGCATGTTGCGGGAAAAGAGCCGTGACATCATCATCAAAAAGCAGGACCACCACCCCGATTCAAAGGAAGCAAATTCAGGCATGATATGCTCCGGCGTTCAATGGATTGCATTTTATCCACTTGAAAGCCGGCATACAAACCTCGTAAAACAGATTGTTTCCATAGGCAATAACCGACAAAAAGAGGCTGTTGTTTATACCGAAAAGGGAATATCCATCCTCAACACAAATAGCGAAGCCAATAACCTCACCCCCTTTGTTAGCAACAACACCTGGCTTTACACCGAGCAGCCCGGACTAAAAAACAGACTCTATATTTTTGGTGCCGGCCATGTAAGCCTGGCCCTTAGCAAAATGGCAGCCGATGTTGGTTTTGATGTGGTGGTTTACGACAGCCGAAAAGGGATAAACACTTTTGAAAGCAACAGTTACGTTTATAAAAAGGAGGTTATCGACTACAAGGAGGCAGCAAATTTTGTGGAGGAAGGAAACCATATTTATGTTGTTATTATGACCTTTGCCCATCAAAGCGACAAAGTTGTTTTGAAACAGTTAATA
>JALVAQ010000116.1 GCA_027011095.1 Bacteroidales bacterium | reverse complement strand
ATACTACCGTAACCTATCCTGATGTTGCCCGGACAAATTGTATTCAGGGTATTATTATTGCCAGTTTTAATGTTACCTGCGATGGAAACCTCGGTTTTGTAACCATAAAAAACCCGCTGCATTACGGAATTGATAATGAGGTGAAAAAGTTTTTTGTCAGCACCAATGGACAATGGAATAAATGCCATGATAAAAAGTATGAACACTTTGAAATTCCCATCCGGTTTAAACTGGCCGGAACCAAAACCAATTCGGAAGAAGGGCTGTTTACCTTTGAAGGGAAAAATCCTGGGTATGTTTGTAACGGAGAAGATTACTATATGGCAAAAGCTAAAAAATACCTCGATAAAAAAAAGCCTAAAAAGGCTATTGCCAACCTTGATGTTTTAATTCGACTTGACCCCTACAATCAAAAATATTTTGAAATGAAAGAACAGGCCATTAAAATGATGGGAAAAAAACATATTAAGAAAAGTAAGAAATAGCCTGAATGTTTGAATTTCTAAATAACCTTGACGTTAGCATATTACTTTGGGTAAACAGCCATTTTTCGCCGGCTTTGGATCAGATAATGCTGTTTGCAAGCGGTAAATTTACCTGGATACCCCTTTATCTGTTTATCGTTTTTTTGATGGTAAAAAAATACAAAGTGAAAGCGCTAATTGTATTGGTGTTTGTTGTACTTACCGTAACCCTTACCGATCAAACATCGGTGCATCTGTTTAAAAATGTTTTTCTCAGGTTGCGGCCATGTCACCAAACCGGTGTTATGGAGCAATTGCGCATGATTAAAGGTTGTGGCGGGCAATACGGCTTTGTGTCGTCACATGCGGCAAACAGTTTTGGCATAGTGACTTTTGTAAGTCTGCTGTTTAAAAAAAAGTGGATTACCTATATGATGATTGTGTGGGGTTTGCTAATTATTTACAGCAGGGTTTATTTGGGAGTTCATTACCCGTTTGATGTTTTGGGCGGCAGTATATTAGGTGTTATTGCGGGCATGATTACAGCCTGGCTGTTTTTTAAAACCGATGAGACTTTTTTAGCGAAGAAATTTTAATGTTGCTATCTGCCGCTATTCTATGATTGTCATCCTTCTCCCCAAAGCTCCGATAACTATCGGAGATAACTATCCCCCAAGCTCGTCCGGATTTGCCTGCCCGTCCGGCAAGGCGGGTAATTCGGATGACAAGGATATTTTCTGTAGATGAACAAGATGCCATAATTATTAGGCAAATAATGAATCCAATATTTTTTATTTCTTTCAAACTTTTCAAATTGTTTTTTAAGTTGAGTTAGTTTTTTCATTATAGTCATCTACTCAAAAAACTCAATCAATACAGCGTCATTTTTTCGTAATCCCAGCAATCCCGAAAGGTTTGACCGGTTTAGTGCCAGTTCAAGCAGGCCGGCACCATTAAAAAGTGCCAAAGGTTCAATCTCTCTTGCATCGGAGTACAGTTTGCTAATTTTTTTGAGTTTGTTTCGTTTAAACGAAATTTCAAATTTACGTCCCTGAACCAACTTTTCAAACAACGACTCCGAAATATTGGTGATGGCATTTTCGAAATGATCCACATGGATGACAACACCTTTAATATAGTCTTTGGTGTAGGAAGGGTTAAACAGCATCAACTCTTTTAATCCGCTTAGTTCTTTACCCAGTTCTAAAATATCGCCACCGTTGGCAAGGTGTACTGCCGCATGGGCAAACCTGTCGCGAGACGAAAACGAAAATCGTACCTTTTCGGCAACGGCTTCAAAAGGAGTGGTAAGCTCAACAATGGTATCTGCTTTATCCCCGTCTAAAAGTAACGAAAAAACACCATTGTCGGCACCAATAAAGTAGTGGCCTTTATACATTAAAGCCACATGCGATTGTACCGTGGTTGATGTGGCAAAGTCCTCTGTGTCAACCCCGATAATATGAACCGACCCCTTTGGAAAGGTGGTAAAGGCATTTTTTAACACATAGGCGGCATGTGCCGTGTCAAAAGGGGTAATGTTATGCGATATATCAACAACCCTGACATTGGGCAGCAAACTGAAAAGGATTCCTTTTACCGCACCTGCATAGTAATCGCTATCGCCCCAATCGGTTGTAAGCGTTATAATTCCTGATAAATTTTCCGTTGTTGATTTCTTGTTCATAGCCAATGTCCAAAATTACTAATTTTAATGCATGAGTGCCCATATTTTTAATATTTTTGAAGGGAATAGTTTTTTTTACAAAACCTTTGAAACAGAGCCGATGAGCGAAACCATCCTTCAAGTTGACACCGATAGTTTAGTGGGACTGTACGGTCCGGCTGATAAATACCTTAACCAGATTAAAGATTTTTTTCCGAAACTTAAAATAATTGTCCGAGGCGAGTTGATTAAACTTATGGGCGATAGTGAAGAGATAAAAAAGTTTGAAAAGCGCTTTGAGCTTTTGCTGGTTCATTACGAAAAATTTGGGAAAATAACCGAAAACGTTGTTGCACAGATTATGAATGAGGAAAACGGTGCATCAACTGCTCCGGCTGTTTCTGACGAAAGTGTTTTGGTTTACGGACGACACGGAAAGCTTATTAAAGCACAAACGCCCAATCAAAAACAGATGGTTAAAAGCATTAACCATAACGACATGATATTTGCCATTGGTCCTGCCGGAACCGGAAAAACCTATACCGCTGTTGCGCTGGCTGTGCGTGCCCTTAAAAACAAAGAGGTAAGGCGTATAATTTTAACCCGTCCGGCAGTAGAGGCGGGGGAGAGCCTAGGCTTTTTACCCGGCGATATGAAAGATAAACTCGACCCCTACCTGCAACCGCTTTATGATGCTTTACGCGATATGCTGCCACATCAAAAGCTGCTTACCTATCTCGAAGACGAAACCATCGAAATTGCACCGTTGGCATACATGCGTGGCCGTACCCTTGGCAATGTTTTTGCCATTCTCGATGAAGCTCAAAATGCTTCCGAAAGTCAGATAAAAATGTTTTTAACCCGCATGGGGAAGGCATCCAAATTTATTATTACCGGCGATGTAACACAAATTGATTTGCCTCGTCACAAAACGTCAGGCCTACTTAAAGCTCAGGAAATTTTAAAAGGAATAAAAGGTATCGACTTTATCCATCTTAACCAAAAAGATATCATCCGTCATAAGCTGGTAACACGTATTGTCGATGCGTACGAAAAACACAGCAGTTAAGAAAGGTTTGTGTATTGTGATAATTAGTAATATCTTTGTGATGCATCATAAAACAAAAAAGACATGATAGACTCACTTATTATAAAAAATTATAAAAGCCTTAAAAGTGTCAGGTTCGATTTGCAAAAGATTAATCTTTTTATCGGTCCCAATAATTCGGGAAAATCAAATGTTTTGGATGGGTTGGCTTTTGTATTTAATAAGCTGC
>JALVAQ010000115.1 GCA_027011095.1 Bacteroidales bacterium | reverse complement strand
GTTTATAATGAGAATAAGTTACCGCTTATATTGCAATAGGTCAATTATTTACAAAGTCGCAGAACTAAAGAAACGAAAAATCACGTACACAAAGTATCTCATTGCGCAAAAAGAGAAGGTTTTATAAAAGGTATTGTTAAATTATGGAATAAATTCAGATATTAAATAATAATTTAGTTCAAAATACATACTTTTGTTTATTACGGTCTCTAACAAGCACTGTAATAGTTCTTTTTTTTCTCTAATTAATAAAACAGTTCATTATGTTTGTAATGGTATTGATGCTGGTGGTCTTTGTTTTGGGATATATAGCAATTGCAATGGAAGGGCCTCTGCAGGTGAATAAAGCCGCATCTGCTTTAATGCTGGGAGTAATTATATGGGTAATTTATATTTATGGTTTACCCGGAGTTTTAAATCTTGATTTTAGTCCGTCTTGGAAGGAGTTCCAAAAGAGCATCCTGCTTTCCAACTTTGAAAGTAAATATCCTGATGTCGGGCTAGTTGGGCAAATGAAATATTTTATCACCGACAACGAAGTAGTTAGTCATTTAGGAAACTTATCGCAAATACTGTTTTTTCTTTTGGGAGCCATGACCATAGTGGAAACTGTGGACCAGCATGAAGGATTCAGGGTTATTACTGATAAAATTACCACCACAAAAAAAGTAAAACTGCTGTGGATTCTCGGAACAATCACCTTTTTCCTCTCCGGGGTTTTAGATAACATGACCACCACCATTGTAATGATAGCCCTTCTGCGAAAACTTATTGATGACAAAAAGACCCGTTGGTTTTTTGCCAGCGTGATAGTTATTGCCGCCAATGCGGGCGGAGCGTTCACTCCCATTGGAGATGTTACTACTATTATGCTTTGGATTGGTGGGCAGATAACCGCTTTGGATATTATGGGAATGGTTTTTTTACCCAGTATTGTAAGCCTGATAATCCCCTTAGCAGTAATATCAATGTTTATTAAAGGAACGGTAGATAAGCCTGTACAAGAAGAAAGCAACAGAAATAACAAAAGCGGAGAACGAAAACTTATATTAATTATGGGTATTGGAGGTCTAATTTTTGTACCTGTGTTTAAAGAGGTTACCGATTTGCCACCATATATGGGAATGTTGTTGAGTTTAAGCATTTTGTGGATAACCACTGAAATAATTCATAAAAAAGCCTCAGAAGAAGACAAAAGAAAGTTTACGGTGGTTGGTGTTTTGAAAAAAGTGGATATTCCAACTATTCTGTTTTACCTCGGCATATTATCTGCAGTAGCGGCTTTAGAATCTGCCGGACATTTGCAAATAATGGCTTCCTATCTTGATAAACATATGCATAATGTATATGCCATTGACGGAACCATTGGGTTACTATCGTCCATTGTTGATAATGTTCCATTAACTGCAGCAGCTATGGGCATGTATCCCATAATGACGGATGCATTGGTGGCTGCCTCCTCCGAACCTGCCTACATGCATCACTTTGTGCAAAACGGTGCTTTTTGGGAACTGCTTGCATTTACTGCAGGAACCGGGGGTAGCATTTTGATTATTGGCTCTGCTGCCGGTGTTGTAGCGATGGCTCTGGAAAAAATTGATTTTATCTGGTATATGAAAAAAATTGCATGGCTTGCCTTATTGGGCTATTTAGCCGGAATACTTGTTTACTGGTTACAAAATGAGTTTATATTCCATCATTAGTTATAGCTTTCAAATCGAAACAAACCTTACTTTTTATTATTAATCAAGCTTTTTATGTAAACGAATGCTTCAATAATTGTGACAACAACTCTCCCCACTCATTCTTTAATACAATTTTTCTCCGCTTACGCTACTAAAAATCACTCAGAATGACCGCGCACGCAAGCACATACCACCCGAGCCTTCAAACCTAATTAAGTCAAACCCCCGGTGTTGTTACCCGTTAGATACCGAGGGCTTGACTCGTGTTCCCCGGGCTAAACCCCGGGATAGAAACACCAGCCCGATACTGCAACAATCTAACAATGCAACAATTGAGCAATCGTACCTACAACCCCATGCTCATGCTGACCAACTCGGCGATGTCGTAGTTTTTCACCTCTTCTTCTTTGTTGGTGTATTTAATGCCGTCGGTTATCATGGTCATACAGAACGGGCAGGCTGTACAGATGATGTCAGCACCGGTTTCAAGGGCTTCTTCGGTGCGCTCAATAAAGATTTCCTTGTCACCTTTTTCGGCTTCCTTAAACATCTGGCCGCCACCGGCACCACAGCACAGGGCAAAGCTTTTGTTGCGTTTCATTTCAACGGTCATGGCAGGAATGGCTTTTAGCACGTCACGCGGTGCATCGTACTCCTCGTTGGCACGGCCAAGGTAACACGGATCGTGATAGGTTATTTTTTTACCTTTCAGTTCGCCACCGTCAACATGAAGTTCACCGGAAGCAATTTTTTGTTGCAGAAACTGCGTATGGTGTTGTACCTCATAATTTCCGCCAAGGTCGGGGTACTCATTTTTTAAGGTGTTAAAATCGTGCGGGTCGCAGGTGATAATCTTCTTGATTTCGTAAGCGTTCATCACTTCAATGTTGGTGAGTGCCTGCATTTGGAACAACATCTCGTTACCTGCCCTACGTGCCACATCACCACTATCCGATTCTTCAACACCAAGTACGGCGAAGTCCACTTTAAGATGATTCAAAATTTTAATAAACTCACGCATCACTTTTTTATAGCGGTCGTCGAAAGCACCTGCCGAGCCTACCCAAAGCAGGTATTCGGGTTTTTTACTCTGGGCAACCACATCGGCCATCACGGGCACTTCAAGGCCTTCGGCCCATAGCAGCCTGTCTTCGGGAGAAAATTGCCACGGAGCGCCGTTGTTTTCGATGTTCGTAAATACGGTATTCAGTCCTGAAGGTGCTTTGGCCTCTTCCATCACCAGATAACGGCGGATACCCAAAATAATGGAAGGTTGATTGATGTTAACCGGACACTCCTGCGCACAGGCATTACAAAGCGTACATGCCCACAACTCCTCTTCGGTAAGATAGGTTCCAAGCAGGGCTTTACCATCGTCGAAATCTCTTCCGTTTTTAATCATCTCAGGGCCTTTCTCCTTCATTCGCTTGCGGGTATCCATCATCACCTTACGCGGCGACAGCAGCTTACCGGTAATGTTGGCAGGGCACACCGAAGTACAGCGTCCGCACTGCGTACAGGCCAGCGAATTCATATAATTAACCCAGGTAACATCCTCAATATCTTTGATACCAAAGCGGTCAACAGCTTCCTCCTCACCCTCGGCAGGCTCTTCAAAAGCAGCATTGGGGTCAAGCATCATTTTAACCTCTTTGGTGATGTTTTCCATATTGTCAACATATCCCAAGGGTTCTAACCGTCCCACAAAGGTGTTGGGCACCGAAACAAAAACA
>JALVAQ010000114.1 GCA_027011095.1 Bacteroidales bacterium | reverse complement strand
AAATTAAATAAAGATGAAAAAAACAATCATAATTTATGCTTTGCTAATGTCCGTTTTTATTTTTGGAAGCTGTAATCCCGATGACACTTCCGGCGGTGGCGGTGGCACGCCTGACATAGTTGCAAAATACCTTGGAACCTGGCACGTAACCGACAATAAGGCCAAACTGAATTACGATGTAACCATTGAGCGAGACGTGCTTTACGACACAAAAATTGTGATGAATAACTTTGCAGGACTGGGAAGCCATATAAAAGGTGATGTTGTTGGAAACACTGTGGTTATTGATAAACAAACAGTAAATGACTATACCGTTGAAGGTACCGGCTCCTACTCCTCAAACACACTTATGAAGTTTTCGTATCTCCTTTCCGATGGTATTGATGACGAAATGCGTGACGCTACTTTTGCCAAATAAATGTTTTGGTTTTGTCTGTTTTTAAGGAAGACTCCATTTTTTTAAGCACAAAAATATTGGTATCAAGAGCTGCCTGTATCGAATCTTGCCTTGCCTTCTCTTTTTCCTTTTCTTTTACTTCTAAATTTATTTTTGCTTCAAGTTGCGAAAGCCTGGCAAGCACTTTATCATAAATTTTAACCATCTTATCAGGGTCAGTGTTATAGTAATCAATGTTATCCTTTAACAATTCGGGAGTAAGATTGTATTTTTTATAAATAATGGCGTAATATTTCTGCTTTTCATCTCCAACCTTTTTATGCGATATTCGTTTATAGGTAATGGCACCGTCAGCAAGTTGGATTTCGGTAAGAACCATCACCAAACTATCCTCCGGAAGAAGCCTTTTGGGAACAATTACCTTTTCATCAACTTCGTGGTAACAAGATGTGGTAAAAGCCAGTAAAAGCATGAAGAACAACGCCTTTACAGCCAGCGATTTTTTTTCCATGGCTTGATTAGTTACCCATTTCCGACATAAACTTAATACGCATCAATCTGATTTCATCTTCAGTATATTCCGATTCGCCCAATTCTTCGAGAGCAGCTTCAACCGAATCGGTTTCAGCCTCCGAAAAATAGTCGTAAATATCATCCTGATGGTACTCGTCAACGTTTTCCTGAATATAATAATCAATGTCAATTTTAGTTCCCGACGATACAATATGCTCAATTTCGTCAAGCAGCTCACTAAAAGAGAGATTTTTGGCATGGGCGACATCATCCAACGGCAGCATACGGTCGATACTTTGAATAATGTAAACTTTTAAACCGGACTTGTTTACCACCGATTTGATAATCATATCGTTGGGCCTTATAATATCGTGTTCTTCAACATATTGTTTAATAAGATCGATAAAAGGTTTGCCATAACGCCTGGCTTTCCCCGCTCCTACTCCTACAATCTGTTGCAACTCCTCCATGTTGATGGGGTACTGAATAGCCATATCGGCCAACGACGGATCCTGAAAAATAACAAAAGGTGGAAGTCCCTCTTTTTTAGAAATATCTTTTCTTAAGTCCTTAAGCATTTTAAGCAATGTATCATCGGATCCGCTACCGGCTTTTCCACCAGAATTTACTACAATCCCGTCATCGTTGGTTTGTTCGTAATCGTGATCGCGGGCAAGCATAATGCTGTATGGATTCTTAATATAATCAAGACCCGCCTGGGTTATTTTTAAAATACCATAATTTTCAATCTCTTTAATAACGAGACGATTTATCAAGCACTGCCTGATAATGGTACCCCAATATCTTTCATCGTGGTTGCTTCCCTTTGCAAAAAAAGTGCTTTGGTCAAGTTTAATACTTTTAACATTACCGCTGGCTTTTCCCGAAAGTACCTCTGCAATCATTTTTGATTTGTATTGTTCTTTCAGGCCGACAATGGCTTCCAGGGCAAGTTTAATATCCTCTTTACCTTCAAATTTCTCTTTCGGGTGCAGGCAATTGTCGCAGGCACCGCAATTATCTTTGGGATAGCTCTCGCCAAAATAGTGTAAAAGCAGCCGGTGACGACAAACAGACGATTCGGCATAAGCAATGGTTTCAAACAAAAGTTCTTTTGCTATTTCCTGCTCTGCAAGCGGCTTGTCTTTCATAAACTTTTCAAGCTTCAATATGTCGTCGTAGCTGTAAAAAGTAATACAGTTTCCTTCTCCTCCATCGCGTCCGGCACGTCCTGTTTCCTGATAATAGCCTTCGATGCTTTTAGGTATGTCGTGATGAATTACAAACCTTACGTCAGGCTTGTCGATACCCATACCAAAGGCAATGGTAGCCACAATAACATCAACATCTTCCATTAAAAACATATCCTGATTTCTACGCCTGATGGCTGTTTCCAATCCGGCATGATATGGCAAGGCTTTGATGCCGTTTACCACCAATGTTTCGGCAATTTCTTCCACTTTTTTCCGACTAAGGCAATAAACGATACCCGATTTACCGGGTTGTGTTTTAATGTATTTGATAATATCTTTAATAACATCTTTTGTTTTAGGCCTTATTTCGTAGTAAAGATTGGCTCTGTCGAATGACGACTTAAACACCTTTGCATCATCCATTTCCAATGTCTTAAGAATATCTTCCTGAACCTTAAGCGTGGCTGTGGCCGTTAATCCTATGATGGGAACTTTTTTACCGATGGCATTGATGATTGGCCTCAATTTTCGATATTCAGGTCTAAAATCATGTCCCCACTCCGAAATACAATGGGCTTCGTCAATGGCATAAAACGATATTTCAATCTGTTTTAAAAACTCAATGTTTTCCTCTTTTGTCAGCGACTCTGGAGCCATGTACAAGAGTTTGGTCTTTCCGTCAAGCAAATCCTGCCTTACCTGATTCATCTCCATCTTTGAGAGTGAAGAGTTCATAACATGTGCAATACTATCCTGTGAACCAAAGTTTCTAATCATGTCAACCTGGTTCTTCATCAGTGCTATTAATGGCGAAACAACAATTGCCGTTCCCGGTTTAATGAGTGCGGGTAACTGATAGCAAAGCGACTTACCGCCTCCTGTTGGCATCACAACAAAAACATCATGCCCATCCAGTACACTCTCAATTATAGGTTTTTGGTTTCCTTTGAAACTTGAAAACCCGAAATAGGTCTTCATTACCTCCGCCAATCCGTACTTATCCTTATTTGTTTCCATGAATCAATGATAAAGTTATCTTTGTAGCATTAAACAATCATAATTATTAATTTTCGTTTAATTTGTGATTGATATGATTTCTGCTCTCACAAATATAAGTGTTTTTAGTTTTTTGTAACCATAAAAATCAAAAAATATTGAAAAATATTGAAAATAAAATCCAAAAAACGGCTATTGCAGCTATCAACGAGGAAAATAGAGCTATCAAAAACCTTGTAAACTCCATTAACGACCATTTTATAGCAACTGTAAAACTGATATTTAACACAAAAGGCCGGGTGGTTATTACCGGAATTGGT
>JALVAQ010000113.1 GCA_027011095.1 Bacteroidales bacterium | reverse complement strand
ATTGGCAAGCTCATTGCCAAACAAAAAGAAAACAATAGCGATTTGGTATATGGCGTGTATAAAAAGAAACAGCACTCGCTAATACGCAATCTCGGTAGTAAAATTGTAAGAAAAACAGGCGGACGACTGCTCGACAGGCCTGATACCATATCGTCGTTCAGGCTGATAAAAAGCGAAATCGTTAAAAAAATATTTCCCCATACCCATAACATAATTTTTATTGATGAACTTTTATGGTGGTACACCGGGCAACACAATTATGCCTGGGTTGACCATCAAAAGCGGACGGTAAATAAATCGGGATACTCATACGGGAAGTTGTGGCGTTTTTTGGTTGAATTAATACTTTCGTACACCAATTTTCCGTTAAAGTTTATGGTTTATGGCGGCTTGTTCTCCTCCATTCTGTTTTTAATTATTGTGGCCTATTATGTGGCTGCAAAAATATTTTACGATGTTCCGCTGGGTTACACTTCTATTATTGTGGGTATTATGCTTTCCACAAGCCTGATATTGTTTAGCCTGGGAATTATCGGAGAATATATCAGCCGGCTTTACCAGTCACAAAACAAAAAGCCCCCTTATATAATACAAGAAAAAGATGAAGATTGAGATTAACGGATTGGTTGTTGAGCGTTTAAAGGAAAAAGATATTGAATTGATAAGGCAGTGGCGAAATTCGGATGCTATTCGTAAAAACATGCTTTATCAAAAAATCATTACCCCCGAAGAGCAGCTTGAGTGGTTTCGCAGCATAAATAATTTTAACAACTTTTATTTTATTTTAGAATACAAAGGGCGCCGTGTGGGATTGCTCAATGTAAAAGATGTAAATTGGGAGGAGCGTTCGGGCGAAGCAGGTATTTTTATGAAAGAGCGCGATTTATCGGCATTGCTGATTCCGGTAGTAGGAACCGTTGCCATAAACGAACTTATTAGCAGTGTTTTCGGAATTAAAAAACTGTATGCCAAAGTGCGTAAGGATAATAAAGCCATGCAACGGCTTAATGCTTTGTTCGGCTATAAAAAAGTTACCGATGCCGATACTGCCAACAAGGAATACGACCTGTATGTTACAACTCCGGGAGCCAAAACCGGTTATTCATACAAGTGGATTAAACTTATCAGCTCAATGGGTTTTGAAACCGGCAGCTTAAAAATTGTAATGGAAGCCGAAGACTATGAAAATGATTTTGGTGAAAAAATGGAACAACTGTTAAAAACCTGCGATATCCCGTTTGCCGTAGAAAAGGTGAATGGTTTTAATGTTTATACCAGAAAGTAACTCAATAATAAACTTCTGTTTTTATCCCCGCCTCATTAACTCGTTCGGCAATTTTGTCAAGCTCCTCTTTCTGAATTTTTATCAGGTTTTTTGCCGGTGTATCCCTGTCAATAGGGTAAATCATCACATATTCGGGATTTACTTTTTTAATAATCTCAAGCCAACTCGAAATTTCCTCTTCGGTTGTATTGTCAATCGGCTTTCCATTGTAATTTCCTCTTATAAACAGCGTTTGAATAATTAACTTTCCCTGAAACGACAACAATTTATCCACTATTTGGCTTAACGACAGGTCGCCCAGCGGCTGATTAATGCGTTGAAACATTTCGTTGGTACCGGCATCCAGCTTTTGAATGTTTTTATCAACCTTTTTGAGTGCCTCTTTCACCCTTTTTTTATGCAGCTGGCTGGCATTTGACAGTACACTTATTTTAGCTTTGGGGGCAAAGGCATCGCGTGCAGCTATGGTGTCGTCGATAATAGCATCAAAATCGGGATGAATGGTTGGCTCGCCATTGCCGGCAAAAGTAATTGCATCAGGTTCGTTTTCGGTGCCTTGCAGCTCTTTAAGTTTTGTTTCGAGCTTTTGTTTAAACTCGCTGCGTTTGGGTAAAATTATTTTTTTATCCTTCAGTTCAGTCCAGCCACATTCGCAGTAAACACAATTAAAAGTACAATATTTGTTATCGACAGGCAAAAGGTTTATGCCCAGCGACACCCCCAGTCGCCGGCTTTTTACCGGGCCAAATATTAGTTCGTCAAATAAAAATGTTGCCATAAAAAAAATTTTAGCGAAAATAGAATTAATTTTGAGCCTTATTACCTATGGATAGTTTAAAAAAAATTAAAAAGCCTCTTTCGGGGCATCTTGCGGAGTTTAATAAAGTCTTCCGCACTTCCGTAAAATCAAATACGGCTCTTCTGGATATTATTATGCAATACATTCTGAAGACAAGAGGAAAACAGATGCGGCCGATTATTGTTCTTTACAGTGCAGGCCTCACCGGCAAAATCAGTCAGAAAACTTACCGGGCTGCCACCCTTGTTGAGTTGCTTCATACGGCTACCCTTGTTCACGACGATGTGGTTGACGATTCATACCAAAGGCGAAACAGATTCTCGATAAACGCCATTTGGAAAAACAAGGTAGCGGTTTTGGCCGGTGACTTTTTGTTGTCGAGAGGTATGTTGCTGGCGGTTGAAAACAACGATTATAAAATGCTTGAAATTGTTTCGCGCGCAGTTAAAGAGATGAGCGAAGGTGAGCTGTTGCAAATTGAAAAAGCCCGTAAGCTGGATATTGACGAAGAGGTTTATTTTGATATTATCCGCCGTAAAACAGCATCGTTGTTGGCTTCATGTTTTGCCGTGGGTGCCGCCTCAGCCGATGCTGACGAAGCCACAATATCTAAAATGTACAAAATCGGCGAAAACCTTGGAATGGCTTTTCAAATAAAAGACGACCTTCTTGATTTTGGTGAAGGTGATGATATTGGCAAACCCACGGGTATCGACATCAAAGAAAAAAAAATGACACTGCCCCTTATTTACCTGCTGAACAATGCAGATAAGAAAGAAAAAAGGCGATATATAAACATTGTAAAAAACCACAGCAACGACAAACAAAAGGTAAACCTGCTGACTGACAGGGTAAAACAATCGGGAGGAATGGAATATACCATAAAAAAAATGACCGGGTTCGAAAAAGAGGCGATTCGTTTGTTGGAAACCTTTCCGGAAAATGAATCGCAAACCATGTTAAAGGAAATCATCCGGTTTACCATTGACAGAAAAAAGTAACTTCGCCCGGTAATTATAAAAAAACAAGACTTAACAAAAAGCATTGACTTTTTATTTAAAAACCTTATTATCTTTGTGGCTGCAAACCACCGTTAAAAATTATTATTATGGGACTTTTTTCGTTTAGAAAATCAGGAAAAAAACAAAAACTCACTAAAACAACCTCAAAAAACTCGGCTTTTTACAATCGCGAAAACCATATTGTGAGCATGGATAACTTTATTGAGACTATATTTCATGAACCGGAAGAGGGGACAGAATTCAGAAACTCCGAAAAACGATTGGTTTTTGGTAAAATTCCCATTGACGAAATAACCGAAGAGCGATTATTTGATGTAATGGATAAAGCTGACTTTACCATTGATAACATGGAAAATATCCCGGGACACGCGGTTTACTTTTATCGTGATACGGCAGGATATTACAAATTTCTTTTTCAATTTCATTTTTACAATGGTGAGTTTTTCTTTTTAAAAAATAAAATTTCCTCTTCCGCAACCATTGTATCCCCTGAGGATAAAACAAAAGTAATTTCGCAACTTGCTAGTAAATATAAGGTTGAAGACAAGAAAAGCAGCAACAGCTTTTTGTTTCATATTACCGATTCGCACGGCAATGTTGCCTATACAACCGATACGGTTTATTTTTATATCAATTATTTGAGGGGTGGCGATTTCCTTAAAAAATTACATGCCCAATATGCCAACTATGAGCCTGAACCCGAAGAAGATGAATTTGGCGAATCTTTGGAAAAATACTTGTAAATTAAAAATGCTTTTAGCTTCTTTTAGCCCGTCTTACGGTAGTTTTTAATGTGGTGTGTACTGCGCAACCTTATTTTATAATTTTCTTTAGTTTGATCATTTTCAGTTTTACAATTCACCCTCTAAGTAGCACTCTAACTATGGCATACAATAATTTATTATTGTAGCTCGTGCTTTTTCTATATTATTTCTGATTCGGAATTATTAATCAAGTCTGACTCATTTTTTGTTAGTTCTAAATCTGTAATGAATTTAGTCTTGTTCGGTGCATAGATTATGAAAACAATAATCAAAATCGCTGTTAGGCCTAAATAAATATAATTGTCTGTCAACAGGTAAGAAATAACGGCAAAAAAAGAAGGTGCTTCAATAAGAGCAAGTTTTATGATTAGAGCAGACTGATACTCTTCCATTTTTTCTTTCAAGTTTGATTTTTTCCTAACTTCACTAAGTTTTTTCTTAAAAATAAAATTGCTTGCAAAAATCCCGGCGAGGACAAATATTGGAACAATAATAAGGAGTACATTATCTATTTCCTGCCCAACTGTTCCAAATCCTTTAGCTTGAAGTAAAATTGAAATTAAAGCAAAAAATACAACTCCGGTTACAAGGGCAAGGTGAATTATCTTGATGGATTTAAAATAATTACCTGATGTCATTTTAATAGTTTCCATTGATACTTGTTAAATTTAATTATTGATTTGTGATATAATCTTTTAGCGCTACACAACTTCAGCTTACAGTTTGTAACGGGAGCCAACTGTTTGTACATTGCATTTCACAGTTTGTAACGGTGAACCAATATCTGCTAATACCTGCTAATAGTACTGCATCCCCGAGTTTTCAATATTGCTTATCATTTCGGTTAAAAAGCCTGTTGACAAAGCAACAATCAAGAAAACCAGTGTAAGGATAAGAAAGATTAAAATCAGCACCCCGTAAATGGTAAAATAGAGGCCAATCTTTTTTTGCGCTTCAATAAATGAGTATTTATCGCCCGATTTATAGGCTAAATCCATTTTATTGGCGGCACCCGTTACCAAAATACCGAGCCAAATGGGTATCCAGGCAAAAATAATACCCACAATTGAGAGGGCATAAAACACACCTCCTATAATTAATAAAACACCGATAAATTTCATCCACCCCTTTGAGCTGTATAAGGGTGCACTTACCTGTTGGATAATTTTTTCCTGATGCTGATCACTCGTTTCCATGTTGTTAATTTTTTATTGCAGTAAATGTCGTAAAAAAAATTGTATCAACACGCAGGAGTTTGTAAAATATTTTGATTGGCGACAGGATATTTCTTTCAAACCTCGTATCTTTGCAACATGGTTTCAGGGTTTTTCCTTTCACAACCCCTTAATACGTCGCTCTATGATAAAATTCTATAAACGGTACATACACAATTGGTTTTTTTATACCGGACTACTTTTTGTGGTATGGATTTCGTTTTTTGATCAGAACAGCCTTAGGGAGCAAGCCGTGCTTAACAAAACACTTCACAACCTTGACTCGCGTGAACATTTTTATAAAACCGAATTAAGGAAAGCTGCTGACGAAATTAAAGCCTATGAAAAAGACACCGCACTGCTTGAAAAATTTGCCCGCGAAAAGTATTACATGAAAAAGGATAACGAAGAAGTTTTTGTTATTGTTCGTGATAAAGACTCTAAATAAATTTTTCCTTTATCCTGTATTCTTTCCCCAAGCTCACTTGCTTTTTGAACATTGTTCATTGCTTATTGCTTAATTTTTCTTGATTTTTGTCTCTTTCTTCTTTTATCTTTTATCTTCCCTCTTCAATCATCCTTGTAAGCTCAACAAATTGCTCCACCGACAGTTGCTCGGGTCGTTTATCAAATACTTTGTTGGATTTTATCTTGTCATTTATTAACGATTTTAACGAATTCCTCATAGTTTTACGCCGTTGATTAAAGGCTGTTTTAACCACCTGTATCAATAGCTTTTCGTCGCATTGCAGGTTGAGGTTGTTGTTTCGTGTCATGTGAATCACAGCAGATTTTACTTTGGGTGGTGGAAAAAACACATTTTCGTTTACTGTAAAACAATAGTCGATATTGTACCACGATTGCATAAGCACGCTTAAAATGCCATATGTTTTGTTGCCCGGAGAAGCGGTCATTCTTTCGGCCACTTCTTTTTGAATCATACCGGCAATTTCAGGAATTAAATCGCGGTATTCCAATGCTTTAAAAAATATCTGACTGGAAATATTGTAAGGAAAGTTGCCTATTAAAGCAAAGGGTTCGTTACTTATTTTTGAGAGGTCGTATTTAAGAAAATCGGTTTCAATCACCTCCATTCTTTCATCAGAAAAATGAGTATTGAGGTAAATAACCGACTCGCTGTCGATTTCAATAAGGTTTAATTTTGCAATGCCCGTTTTTTCAAGCAACGCCTCGGTAAGAATTCCTGTACCGGGGCCAAGCTCACAAACCACAGGCCAATTTTCCGTAAGGCATCCTGCAATTTTGCGGGCAATGTTTTTGTCGGTTAAAAAATGTTGTCCCAGATGTTTTTTAGGTCGTACCATAATGTAAATAGTTGTTGGTAGATATCAACATTAAAATGCCTTTTATTTTTTACATTTTTCTGTCTGCAAACTCACCATCAATCTGTCTGTTATTTATTGCAAAGATACATGAGTCTGATCTAAAAAGGTTATTTGTTGTCAAAATAACTCAGGTTTTATTTACCCGGTGCATTAAAACCGAAATGGCTAAATGAGGCTATTGAAAAAAATATTAGTTTTAACTTACGGCTTATCTAATATTACCTAACTTTGTTTTTAATTTCCAAATCAATTATCAATTATGAAAAAAATTCTTTTATTACTTACTATCAGTTTGTTGGCTGGATATGGAGCATTCAGTCAGGATTACATTTATACCCGCGACAACAATCGTATTGCTGCAAAAGATATTTCCATTGACATTGCCCAGGTTCATTACAAAGATTATAATAATCCAAACGGACCTGAGATTGCCATTAAAAGCAACGACATAAGCCTTATTGCTTTTGAAGATGGCCGATTACAGTTTTTTGAACCGGTAAAAAAAATTGTGATGCGCAACGAATTCAACAAAAACCTGTTCACCTATCACTTAGCCGATTTAATTGTAAATAACTTTACAATATCTTACGAGAGGATAAATAAAAGCGGCAAAATAGGTTTTGAAATTCCCCTATCGTTGGGATATGGCCATTACGCTAATATTGATGATATTGTCAATCAATTTTATACAGGATTAAATGTTAATTTTTATCCCACAGGACAAGGGAAATGGCGGTTTATTACAGGCCCCGGAGCACGTATAGGCTCTGCCAAATGGGATTATTACTATTACAACGATGGTTATGGCAGTAACAATTATAATGAAACCACCGGCTATTTTAAATTATTGATTAACAATGGAGTAATTTTTACTCCCATTAGAGCTTTAAGTTTTTCTATTGTTGGCTCAATTGGCGTGCGTTATGTTTTTAAGATGCCTCCCGGATACGACCAAAGGGTACGCACTACCGGTGGAGTATCGGTAAATCTATCGTACAGGTTTTAACTTTAGCTAACCAATGAAACGCCTGATTTTTCTTTTTCTGTTAGTTTCGTTGGCAGCATGTACGCCCTCACAAAAGCCGGTACACATCAGAGGGACGGCGCAAGGTACTTACTATTCAATAATTTATTACGACAAACAGCAGCGAAACCTAAAGCCTGAAATCGATTCGCTGCTTGATGCATTCGACCGCTCTGTTTCACTGTGGGTTCCCACATCAATTCTTTCACGGGTAAACAACAACGATTCATCGGTTGTGATTGATAAATGGTTTGCCGATAATTTCAACTATTCACAACAGGTTTCGAAGGCTACCAACGGCGCTTTTGATTGCACGGTGGAACCTTTGGTAAACGCCTGGGGCTTTGGTTTTGATGAAACAACCCATGTTGATTCGGCCATTGTTGACAGCTTGATGGAATTTACAGGCTATAAAAAAGTGAAGCTGGTAAATAATAAAATAGTTAAAGCCGACCCCCGTTTAAAAATAGATTTTAATGCCATTGCCCAGGGTTATTCCGATGATGTGGTGGCTGAATTTTTGGAGGTCAAAGGAATAAGCAACTATCTTATTGATATTGGAGGGGAGGTAAAGGCAAAAGGCCGGAAAGCGGATGGTTCATTGTGGAGGGTAGGTATTGAAAAACCTGCTGAACACAAAGAGGACGACAGGGTATTAAAAGCCATTATCGGACTTAAAAACAGGTCGGTGGCAACCTCGGGAAGCTATCGAAAATATTACGAAAAAAACGGTGTCAGATATTCGCACACCATCGACCCTAAAACAGGTTATCCGGTAAAACACTCATTGCTTAGCGTGTCGGTAATCAGCACCAACACTGCTTTAGCCGATGCCTATGCCACCTCTTTTATGGTGATGGGATTTGAAAAAGCACGCAATTTTGTGGAGCACGATTCAACCCTTGAAGCATTTTTTATCTACTCCGACTCAACCGGCCACAACAAAACTTACGGAACCAAAGGGTTTAATAAAATGATACAGGAGGAGTTTAAGTAAAAACTTAAAAGTGCATTTTGTGATAATCGTAAGTTTGATTTTCGCGAAATTCGTGAATTTTTTTTGCAAGGATGAGAAAAATTCCCAAATCATGTTTTTTAAACCACTGTATGGCCACGGGATTACGGTTAACGGCATCGGAAAAAACAGCAAGAAAATCGTGGCCGTTGGCAGTCAGCCAGCGGTAAGCAGGAAGCTGCTTGTCGATGGCGGCATCCAGCGCAGCATAATGACGATAATGATTCATCAGCAACCATTTAACCGCTTCTTCGCTACCCCTTATGGCACTACTCAAAGCAGCCAACTCGGGATAACCATTTTTTAACAGCCAATTAAGAAACTCACCCTTCTCTTCCGAAAAGGTTTCTCCAAAAGCCATAAGCACCTTGGCATCGTATTTTGCGAGTGAAAAATTCATCGTGTCAAAAATAGCTAAATTTCTATCAAGATAGATGCTTTCCCTCTTTACGCAGCAAGGCTCCAAACTTAGAAGGATCATCCAAAGTAAATTTCATCATTTGCTTTGTAACAGGATGAATAAAGCCAATTTCCACTGCGGTTAAAAAAAGGCCTTTGCCACGCAACAAGGGCTTGTCAACGGTGTATTGCTTATCGCCCACAATGGGATGCCCCAGCGATGCCATATGAATGCGCAGTTGATGTGTGCGTCCTGTTTCGGGAAAAAGGTTTACCAACGAGAGCCACCCGGTCATGGGTGATGGGGTGTAATTGATGGTGTGGAAAACGGTTCTGGCCTGCTGCCTGTTAACAGGGGTTTCAACAACGCCGTGTTTGGGAAGCCTGCCCGAAACAATGGCTCTGTATCTTTTTTTAACGATTTTGTTTTCAAATTGCCTATTCAGCTCCACAACAGCTTTTTTTGTTTTGGCTATGAGCAACAAACCCGATGTGGGGAAATCAAGCCGGTGAACAGGCTTTGGCCAGGGCATGGCATCATCGGAAGCGGAGGGTTTTAAGTTGAACATCAAAGCATTTTGAATGGTAACATATTTGTTGCCGCTTACCGATATGCCGGCAGGTTTAACAATCACCGCGAGATAATCATCCTCAAACAAAACATTCAGTTTCATGGGCAGGGTTTTGGGCGGCGCTTGTTCCACATCAAAAAGCTCCAGTTTCATGCCCGGCTTTATCCACCATCCCGAAGGCTTCAACACTCCGTCAATTTTTACAGCCCCCTTTTTCATCAGCTTTTTTACACTGCTGCGAGTGGACATTTCAGGAAAACATTGCAAAACATAGTCTAACAAACGTATGGGCGATGTTCCGGAAGGCACAATATGGGTTTTGAGTAATATCATAATGCGCGTCAAAGATAGGCAAACGGAACAAAAAAACCCCGAATCACTCACAAAGATGACCCGGGGTGCTTAACAAAAATTAACCAAAAGAGTACCTATCCGACCCCTTCCATCGATTTTTCCAACTCGCGGGCATGGGTCAAAAAGGTATTTACATTCATCTCCTTAAAATAGAGCATGCCATGGGTGGCTCGTATGCGGGGACTTTCGTTTTCGTAAAAATAATTTTTTCCTAAAACAAGCTGAATATCTTTAAGTTGTCCTATCCATATTTTTTCGGCGAGAGTGCTAAATTTTCCATCAAGCATGTAACTTGGAAAAGGGGCCTCAACCTGACTTAAATAACAATCGGTAAAGGCACTGTCGAGCACCGACAGCGAATTAAGCGAAACAGGTACAAAGTTAGTAGCTTCGGCAGGATGGAATTTAAACCATACGTTTCTGTAACCGATTATTTTAAGGTTAGATAAATCGGTTTTCTCACCCCACAGCCTGACAGCTTCGGCAATGGCCTGCAAAACCTTATAATGGGTGTCGGGGCCGCTTCCTTCGGGGTCGAAAGCCAGGCTGATAACAGTTGGTTTATACTTGCGCAACTCTTCTAAAATAGGATAAACATCTCTTTTCCGTTCGGGCTGGGCTGTAAAAATATCGCCGGTATAAAAGCCGAGCCGCAAATGATTTACATTTTTTACCCGGACTCCAAAATGTGCCCATACAAGTTCCTCTTCAAATTCGCGAATCATTCCCTTTAGCTTTTGTATGTCAGGCGGATTTTTTTCGCCATCGTAGCTGTTTTCAAGCTTGTGAATAACTTCGTGGATTTTTTCTTTCAGCTCAAAAGTATTTTGAATTTGATACACTTCAATCATGCTTCTGACTACCCTGTGGCTCAACCCGCGTTTGCGCTCATCCGGCTCGCCCGATGCCACTTTGTTGAGGTAATGATAAACATCTTTATCTCGTTTAAATTTATAGCCCGATTGATAAAAATCGGGATAATGCACCATCTGAATCTGGTCTTTCAACAAAAAATAAAGCGTATTTTTCAGTGTTTCAATCATAAACGAGTTGGTAACGGCAGTAAACCCCGAGGTCATTACCGTAAAGAAAAAACTGTTGGATGCTTCGCGCAACTGGTGACTCACATTGGGCAACAGGCCAAGCATAATGTCGTCGTGATGCGGGCCGGTATGATAAAAAGTTTCGTTTTGACAATGTTTCATGCCAAGGGCTATTTTACTTTTCACCTTTTCAATAACACTATTCACCGTTTTAAGGCTCACGTTGGGAATTAGTTTGGTATAGGGATCGTTTTTAAGGTCATCTTCGGTAAGATGATGGGCATAGGTTTCCGATTTTACACACAAATCAATAATGGCCCGTTCGGTTTTTTCATCGGTCCAATCGCCGGTTGTATAATACTTGTCGATGGAGTCTTTTAACCCCACGGCAGCCCCTTTGGTAACATAAAAACGGGCGTTGGGAAGCTTGTGTAACACGGTTGCAGGATAGAGGTTGGAAGGCTCCTTTTCGAGGGCGTTTTTTACCACATCGGCCTTGGCCTCACCGGCAGCAATAATAATGGCTACGGCTTCCTTATTATAAGAAATGGTTTCGAGTCCGATGGTAATAACAAGTCTGTTTTTCGATACTGCAATACCGCCAAGGTCGCCGGCAGCCACCGCCTGCGTTTCAAAATTGGTGGCTGTAAGGCGGGTGTTTGAAAAATGGTCGGAGCCTCTTGTATTAAATGCTATATGCCCGTCGGGTCCAATGCCGCCAAGGAAAAAGCCGATACCAC
>JALVAQ010000112.1 GCA_027011095.1 Bacteroidales bacterium | reverse complement strand
TTGTAGGCGTTAACTGGATTCAGGCCACGGATTATGCAAAATGGAGATCCGACCGTGTAAACGAGCAGCTGTTGATTGATGCCGGAATACTTGATTATGACCCGGATCAGAAAGATGATAATAACTTTAATACCGAAGCCTATCTGGCAGGCCAATATGAAGGCCTTGTTAAAGAAGGTAAAGAAGATTTAAACCAGGATGGTACAGGAACACGACAGGTACGCTATGAAGACGGTATTTTGCTTCCCGACTACCGCTTACCAACAGAAGCCGAATGGGAATATGCAGCCTACGGCCTTATTGGCAACACCCTTTACAACCGTATTGTTGAACGAAAAACCTATCCCTGGAATGGTGAAGCAGTTCGTACCGACGAAACTAAATATTACGGAAGCTTTGTGGCTAACTTTAAAAGAGGCAATGGTGACTATATGGGTGTGGCAGGCGATTTGAATGATGCTGCAGCATTACCGGCACCGGTTCTTTCGTACTGGCCTAACGACTATGGTTTGTACAACATGGCAGGCAACGTAAGTGAATGGACAATGGATGTGTATCGCCCTCTTTCGCATCAGGATGTATCTGACTTTAACCCCTTTAGAGGAAATGTGGTTAAAGTTATTAAAACCGATATGGATGGCCATATAGCTCCTAAAGATTCGCTGGGACGCATTGAATATGTAAATATTGACGAGTCGAAAATTGCCAACAGAGACAACTTTAGAAAAGCCAATAACATCAACTATAAGGATGGTGATTACCAGTCGAGTATTGAGGTTGGTTCCGATTGGACAGCAGGACCTGACAACGAAAACACCACTAAAAACATGTACGATTATGGTAAAACCAGTTTAATAACCGATAAGTCAAGAGTTATTAAAGGAGGTTCCTGGAAAGATGGTGTTTACTATCTTAGCCCGGGCGTTCGCCGTTTTATGGATGAAGACAAAGCTTCGGCTACCGTAGGTTTCCGTTGCGCCATGAACCGTGTGGGAAGCCCTGCCGGAAATGGTAAATAAAAAAAACTTAATTATCTTTACCCCGGTTTGCATCTGCTTTCCGGGGTTTTTTATATATGGACATTATTCAAGAGCTATATCAAGTATTTACGCGCTCTTCCGGAATCTCAACCGATTCGAGGAAAGATGTGAGGAATACCCTCTTTTTTGCCCTGTCGGGCGAAAATTTTAACGGCAACCGGTTTGCTGAAATTGCCTTAAACAAAGGAGCAAAGCTTGCGGTAATTGATGATGCATCCTACAAAAAGGATGACAGATATTTACTTGTTAATAATACGCTTGAAACTTTACAGCAACTGGCACGGTATCACCGGAAGCAGGTTAATATTCCCGTAATTGGCATTACCGGCACCAATGGAAAAACAACCACCAAAGAGCTTGTGGCCGCGGTTTTAAAAACTACTTTTAACACAGTTGCCACACAGGGTAACTATAACAATCATATTGGCGTGCCGTTAACACTGCTGCGTATTGGCAGTAAAACAGAAATAGCCGTAATTGAGATGGGAGCCAACCATCCGGGCGAAATTCGTTTTTTGTGTAACATGGCACTTCCAACACACGGTATTGTTACCAACATTGGAAAGGCACATCTTGAAGGGTTTGGAAACTTTGAAGGAGTAAAAAATACCAAAAAAGAGCTGTACGACTTTTTAAACAAAAACAAAGGAAGCGTATTTGTAAATGCCCAAGACCCGCTTTTGTTAAATCTGACGGAAAAGTTAAACCGAATTGCCACCTATGGAGCCGATAAAAGTGATGTTAAGGGTGAAATAGTGAACCGGAAACCCTTTTTGAAGCTGAAAATCAATTTTGGAGAAACAGACGTTATCATATCAAGTCAAATGTACGGCAGCTATAATTTTTCCAATATAATGGCTGCCGCTGCCGTGGGGAGTTATTTTAATGTATCGCCATTTTACATTGCCAAAGCCATTGAAAATTACCGGCCGTCAAACAACAGGTCGCAGCAGATAACCACCTCGAAGAATCATATTGTTTTGGATGCATACAATGCCAATCCCGTTAGCATGGCCACGGCCATCAACAGTTTTGTGGATGCCGAATTTGAAAACGGATGCCTGATTTTGGGCGATATGTTTGAACTGGGTTTGGAAAGTGAAAAGGAGCATCAGAAAATTGTTGATTTATTGTTGGAAACAGATATTCAGTGTGTTTACCTTGTGGGTGAAGGCTTTGCCAAAACATCAAATCCGTTTACCGGTTTTTTAACAACAAAAGAAGCCTTTGAATTTTTTAAGCAGAACCCTTTAAAAGGAAAAAACATTCTGATTAAAGGTTCGCGCGGCATGCATCTGGAAACCTTACTTGAAACGTTATGAAAATCTGGAAAACCATAGGGTTGATGTCGGGCAGTTCGCTGGACGGGTTAGATATAGCTTACGCAGAATTTTGGAAAGACCAAACAGGATGGCAATACAGTCTTTTGGTTGGCGAAACAATTGAATACTCTTACAAATGGCACTCCGTTTTAAAAAATATCAGAAATTATAGCGAAGAAAAATTGATGACGCTTCATTTCGATTATGGCAAACTGTTGGGTGAGTTAACCAATAATTTTATCGCTAAACATAACTTAAAACCCGAGTTAATCGCTTCGCACGGACACACGGTTTTTCATAATCCGGAAAAAGGATACACTTTTCAGCTTGGCGCCGGAGAAATTTTGAGCGAAATAACAAACATTACTACAATAACTAATTTTAGGATTCCCGATATTCTTCAGGGCGGAAACGGTGCGCCGCTGGTTCCCATTGGCGATGAGCTGTTGTTTTCCGAATATAAAGCCTGTTTGAATATTGGTGGAATAGCCAACATATCGTTTATAAAAAACAAGCAGCGGGTGGCTTTTGATGTTTGCCCTGCCAATCAGCTTTTAAACCATCTTGCAGCTAAAAAGGGCTTAAGTTTTGATGAGAACGGCAGGTTGGCCTCGGGTGGTAAGGTTTTGGAAAGCCTCTATCAAAAACTGGCTGAAAACCCCTTTTACTTTAAGCTGTATCCCAAATCGTTAAGTAATGAGTATGTTGCCGAAAGTTTTATTCCTTTAATTGATAGGGCAAAAGGAACCATCGAGGACAAACTGCACACGGTATCCATTCATATTGCTGACCAGCTTTACAAGGCAACATTGCTTATTGAACGGCGGGATGATATTTACCGGCCTGTCGAAATGGACAGAACGCTTGAGGGAAATGGAAAAATTTTGGTTACCGGAGGAGGTGCTTTCAACCGTTTTCTTATGGAAGCTCTTGACGACATTGTTCCTTATGATATTATCGTTCCGGATACAATGCTCGTTAATTACAAGGAGGCGCTTGTATTTGCTTTAATGGGTGTGCTTAAAATAAACGGCGAAATCAACTGCCTTGCATCAGCAACAGGTGCCCGTAGCGATAGCAGTGCAGGGACTGTTTACGAAATAGGTCACTGATTTTTATGATTCTTATGATTTGACTGATTTCTTTTTTCTTATCATAACAATCAGTTCTATCAGTCCAATCAGTGTACTATTAACCTAAGCTTAGTCAGCAGCCGATTCCTTTAAAACAAACCGGTCGTAAAAAAACAGTCCGATGATGGTGGCAACGCCAATGGCCGAAAACAAAATCCATATTTTTTCCGGGTGATAGTTGTCCCATAAAAATCGTGTCAGCTGATCAGAGTTCATTCCCATCAGTTTTTCAGCCCTGTGCATATAATCGTTTTGGGTAAAATCTTTCGATATTTCAGGAATTGAAAGGCCTCGTGCGGCTACCTCATGTTTGAGCAATGTAATTTTATCGGACCAGGCCTGATAAACATCACCCGAAAGAAAGCCTGTAATAAAATTACCGGCAGCCACCGGAAGAAAAGAGGTTCCCATATACAAAGCTTCTTTGTTTCGTGGAGCAATTTTTCCAATGTATTCGGTAAATTTTGGTGAAGAGGCCATTTCGCCAATGGCAAAAACAAATATACCAACCACAACAAACAAACCGTTATGCTGACTGAAGGCGAGGCCTATGCCAATGGCGTTTACAAAAATACCTGTTATAATACCGTTCACAGGCCGTAGTTTCATAACCAAAGCTGATATTAATATCTGAAAAACAACAATCGACCCCGCATCGAGGGTAACCATCATTTCGGGTGCAATGGTTTTTTCAGGAGTTCCTATGGCTGCAGCAAGTGCGGGCGACAGTGAGGCAATAGCATTGTATACCACGTGTGTGTTAACCCATTGGTCGATAAAGTTGGGGAGTGTGTAAAACAGTTGGTTGAACATAGTCCAAAAACCCACCATAATAATAAGAAACAGCAATAACTTCATATCTTTTAAGGCAGTCCAAATATTTATCAGCGAATTTTTAATTGATTCCAACAAGGGATCGGTTGTTTTTTCCCGATAGGGTTCCTTGTAAAAAAGAATAACTAAAACAAGGTTTACCAAAATGGCCGATGCAGCCATAAAAAACACGATTCGCCAACCGTAAGCCGCGCGTAACTTTGATGAAAATACTGGCCCCACAAGGCCTCCGATATTTACCATCATATAAAACACCCCGAATCCTATGGAGGAGTTACTATCATCGGTGGTTTTTGCAATGGTTGCCGAAACAATGGGTTTAAAAAGTGCTGCGCCCAGTGCCACCAGCAAAAATGCAATATATACCGTAAAATAGGTTGTAACATATCCCATAAACAGATAGGAAGAAGATAGAATAGTAAACGCAATGATCAACATCTTTTTATAGCCCACCTTATCGGCAAGGGCACCTGTAATTAAAGGGAGAAAATATAAAATTGCGGTTACGGGTCCCATAATAGCACCTTTTTGGCTTTGCGTAAAGCCCAACGCTCCTTCATCGGTTGATTTGGTTAAATAGAGTGCTAAAACAGCAAACAAACCATACCATGCCCATCTTTCAAACAACTCTAACGTGTTCGACACCCAAAATGTTTTGGGAAACGATTTCATTACCTTTCCAAATTTGCTCATCTTATTAAAGTTAATTGTTTCTTAAATCGGAAGCGCAAATATATAAATAATGTTGAAGCTTCATGCCTAAGGTGTCTTTACCGGTTACCGCTTTGCATTGTTCAATATTTGAAAAGGTACCACCCGCTTTTTTACGGGCATCAAAAATCTTTTTTGTAAGCTTATAATTGCAGTAAGGATGATGCAACAGCTGCTTGAAGCCGGTTTGGTTAATACAAATCTTGTGTATTTTATTGGTGTCAACAACAACGTATCCTGCTATATTTGAATAATATTTCTTTTTCATTCCATAAACCTCGAGGAGCTGCTTTTTGGAGTAAAAGCCCCCCAGCTTATTTCGGTAGGCAACCACTCTTTTACCTAACCAATAGGGGATGTTAAGGTTGCCTTTTAAAACGTTGGTGTCGGCGCTGTTAATTTCGGTAACTTTAAATATTGTTTTTCGCTGTTTACGGTTATCAATTATTTCATCTCCCTTTGCTGAAAACAGCGGTTTTATAACAATGTAAGGCTCCAACACCTTGAACTCGGCTTCTGAAATGGAGTACAGCTTTTTTAAGTCGGATTTGGTGTAAAACTTACCTCCCTTGGCTTCGTAATTCTTTATCACATCAATTTGCCGGTTTGTAAGCCCCAGCTTCAGCCATAAATTTCTTGGCAGCTTGTTGGGTTCGAAGGGAAAAGGGTGTAGTCTTTCGTTGGCCAGGGCTTCTGACAGTTGCCCTAAGCTCTGGATTTTTTCTATTTGCAACGAATCGTAGATTTGTTTTTGCCGGGCTTGAAACAATTTTATTTGAGCCACCATTTCAGTATTGTCAAATTCATGGCTTTTAACCATTGCAGGCAAGGTAAAATAAACAACCGAAAAAAGCAGAATTAAAAAAACAAGAACGATAACTCCATATTGTTCAGCCTTGCTGAGGCTGAAAAAGTCGCGGATTATTTTTTTTATTTTGTGTAGCAAGGCGTAAGTTTTAATAGCGTAGTTGTATTAAATTGCCCTGTAAAGATAAACAAAGTTTTTATTTGATAATACCAAACCTGAAAGAGCGATGGAGAGTGGACGGGCAACGAAAGAGGGTGGGCGGTAAATCAGTGTATTAGTGGTTTTTAAGATTACATATCCAATTCCAGATTAAGCTGCTCTTTAAGCTGTTTTATGCCGGGATATTTTTTTGCCATGGCTTCAAATTTTTCGCGGTCGGTTAAAACAACCTTACGCTCTTTTTTGCCTGGTAAAACAGGTTCGATGGTAATTTGATTGTTGTTGAGTTCCCGTTTTAAAAACTCCAGCAGGGCAGCCATGTTTAAAACATCTTTGGCAATAATCATGTTATCTACCTTCATCTTTATTTTAAACTGCTCTGTTAATTGGGGTTTGTATTTTTCGATGGCCGAGCCGAATGTTGGCGATTTTGCCTTGTACTCTTTGGCAAACCGGCTCCAAACCTCTTCAAGTTGTTCCTGGTCAAAATCGGTGGTAACAATGGCTTCCTGTTGCTCCTCCTCATCCTTTTTGTTTTTTAATGCATCCAGCGTTGATTTAATGGAGACGTTGGATATATTTCGTTCGCCATTACCGTTTTTAGCGCTTTTGCCTGACGGGGTCTCTTGTACTTTTATTGTTGTTTTAGCGGTGATTTCAGGTTCGGGTTTCGGTTCCTCTTTTTTTACGGCAGGCGTTTGATAGGCCGGTGAAGGCTCCGAAACAGTTGTTTTTTCCGGAGGGGTGCTTACTTTGGGTGTTTCAACAGCAGGGGTCGGTTTCTGCTCTGTTGTTTTTGCTTGTGCCGGCTGCGATGCTTGCTGCTGTGGAGTCCATTGCATGGATGAAAGCTGTATCAAAGCAATTTCCACATGCAGCTTTTTATGGTTGCTGGTTTTATAACTCAGGTCGCATTTGTTGGTTAAGTCAAGCGCTTTTAAAATAAACCCCGGGTTGCAGCGTTCCGATTGGCTCCGGTATTTCTCTTTAAGAGCCGGGCCGACTTCTAACAGTTTAAGCGTTGCCACATCTTTTACAACCAACAGATGTCTGAAATGTTCGCTTAATCCGGTTATAAAATGCTGGCCGTCAAAACCGTTTTCCAGAATCTCGTGAAACGTAAGCAGTAAATTGGAGGTGTCACCGTTTAAAATATAATCAACAATTTTAAAATAGTACTCGTAATCGAGGATGTTCAGATTTTCAATAACATCTTTGTACGAGATGGTGTTGCCGCTGAAACTCACAATCTGGTCGAAGGTTGAAAGTGCATCGCGCAACGCTCCGTCAGCCTTTTGGGCGATAACATGCAGTGCTTCCTTGTCAACGTTAATATTTTCGCTTTCGGCAACCCAGGCCAGATGTGCGGCAATATCGTCAACGCTGATGCGTTTAAAGTCGAAAATCTGACACCGTGAAAGAATGGTGGGCAGAATTTTATGTTTTTCGGTGGTGGCCAAAATAAACTTGGCATACTCCGGAGGTTCTTCAAGGGTTTTTAAAAAAGCATTGAAAGCAGCCTGCGAAAGCATGTGAACCTCATCAATAATATAAACTTTATATTTTCCGGCCTGCGGAGGGATGCGAACCTGATCCACAAGATTGCGAATATCATCTACCGAGTTGTTGGAAGCGGCATCCAGCTCATGGATGTTAAAGGAGGCGTTGTTGTTAAAGGCGGTGCACGATTCGCACTCGTTGCAAGGCTCCATTTCCGAAGTGGGATTCAGGCAGTTAATGGTTTTGGCCAAAATACGGGCACAGGTTGTTTTGCCCACACCACGCGGTCCGGTAAACAAAAATGCCTGAGCAAGGTGGTTGTTTTTAATGGCGTTTTGTAGTGTTGAGGTAATCGACTCCTGCCCCACAACCTGTTTAAAGGTTGACGGCCTGTACTTTCGTGCTGAAACAATAAAGTTATCCATAAATCATTCACGGTTTAAGCTCCAAAAATAGTGAAATTAGCCTTAATCCAAACATCGAAAAACGTCTGTTGTAAATAATTTTTCAGCTTCTGAACCAACCTACTGAAACTTCGGCTCATTTTACTACTTTTGGCCTATGGAAAACCTGCTTATTTACGTTTCAAAAAAAACCGCCCGCGTGCGATATACCTTTAAGTTGGTGTTTACCGATATTTTGTTGATGGATTACACACTAACTTCCGATTTGGATGCATTCCTTTCGGCCGACAGTCCCAAAATGCAATACTCGGCCAAGCCCTATTCCGACGACCTCTTTTTTCAGTCAAACGGACTTTTGTTAGAGAGAGGTGTCGATTCGATGGAGTTAAATCCCTTTGAATACGAAGGTATCAACGTTTTTTTTCCTGTAAAAGATAGTATGTCGGTACTTCCTTTTGATGTGTTTTCCGCTGTTTTTTATCTCGTTTCGCGATACGAAGAGTATCTGCCCTTTGTAAAAGACCAACATGGCAGGTTTACCGCGCATAAAAGCATCTCGCACGAACTCGGGTTTCTTCAAAAGCCGGTGGTAAACATTTGGGCTTTAAAAATAAAAGAGATTTTGCTGGCGAAATATCCACAAATTAAGTTTGCCGTACGCAACTTTAAATTTTTGCCAACCTACGATGTTGACTCTGCATGGGCATATGCGCAAAAAGGATTGGTCAGGACAACAGGCAGCTATCTGCTTGCCCTTAAACGAATGGATTGGTACGACATCAAAGTACGAACACAAGTGCTGCTGCGATTGCGAAAAGACCCCTTTGACACCTTCGACCTGCAACTGCTATATCAAAAAAAATACGGATTAAAACCCGTTTACTTCTTTTTGTATGCCCATTACTCAAAGTACGATAAAAACATAAACACACGCAATAAGAAATTTAAAATGCTCATTAAAAAGATGGTTGACTACTCAAAAATAGGTATTCATCCATCCTACTATTCGCTGGAAAAACCCGAGCTGGTTGCCGCCGAGCTTGAAGGGCTTGAAAAGGTTGTTAACAAAGAGGTAAACCGAAGCAGACAACATTTTTTACGGTTGGTGCTGCCCGATACTTACCGTACACTAATCAGTAACGATATTACCGATGATTATACAATGGGGTACGCTGCCCTTCCGGGATTCAGAGCCGGTATTTGCACGGCACATCAATTTTACGACCTTGATTTGGAAACCGAAACCCCCTTAAAAGTTCATCCTTTTGCCGTTATGGACGGCACCCTGCGTGATTATATGAAGCTAACTCCGGCTGATGCTTTGCTGACAATTAAAAAACTAATTGATGAGGTTAAAGCAGTAAACGGCACCTTTATTTCGCTGTGGCACAACGAATCGCTGAGCGACGAACAACGTTGGAAAGGGTGGCGATACGTTTACGAAGAGTTACTTAAAATGGCTGCCGGGCAATAAAACATCCTATGATACGGTATTTAAAACACGAGGAAATTGATAAAAAAAAGTGGGACGAAACCGTTCGGCACGCTTTTAACGGCAACATCTATGCCTGCTCATGGTACCTCGATATTATTCACCCTTACTGGGATGCCCTGGTGGAAGACGACTACCGGCAGGTAATGCCGCTTACCATTGATGAAAAATGGCACTTAAAATATATGCTCCACCCTTTTTTTTCGCAGCAACTCGGCGTTTTTTCAAAAACATTGTTGTATCCCGATAAGGTTTCGGAGTTTATCAAATCCATCCCGAATGATATAAAATACATCGAAATCAATTTTAACAGTTTCAATAAGATAGCAGAAGGACAGGGGAAAATCATTCCACATAAAAACCATCTGCTTGATTTAATAAACGTTTACGAAAGAACCCGTAAGCATTACAGCACTAACTTAAAACGAAACCTTAAAAAGGCTGCCAAACACAACCTTGTCCTGCATAAAACAGTAAAGCCTGAAGAGGTGGTTGCCCTTTTTCGCGAAAACAGAGGCAAAGAGGTGAAGCAATGGCACAACCATCATTATCTGCGTTTACAACACCTGTTGTACATGGCTATTCATAAAGGGAAAGGGGTTGCTTATGGTGCTTACTCCCGTAACAATACCCTGCTGGCAGGTGCTTTTTTTCTTAAAAGCCACAACCGGCTTACGTTTCTGTTTTCGGGGCAGAGTGAAGAAGGAAAAAAGGCTGCTGCGTTGGCATTTATTATCGACTCGGTAATTAAACAGTTTAGCCCCGGTAACTATACCCTCGATTTTGAAGGCTCCGACAATATTGGGTTAGCGCGGTTTTATAAGAGTTTCGGTGCCAAAGAAACCTTTTATTACGGACTGCAAATAAACCGGTTGCCATTTCCGTACTCGGTACTTTTTAAGGTTAAAAGGCTGTTTGGCTAAAAAATAAAGATAGATGAAAAACATGTTATTATGGTTATTATTGTCCTCTTTTACGCATCTCTTTGCTCAGGACAGTTGTGTGGTAAAAGTCTTTCCCGGCGATTGTGTCAATTGTTATATTGGCATGAGTGGAGTTAAATCTTTACAGGATAATGTGAAAAAAACAATTGTATTTCCAAACCTGTCCAAAGCCGAAGTAAATGCCTATTTAAAAAATGTTTTTAACATTACCGATGTCGATAAATATACAATCATCGTATCCGATTCAATCTATGAAGCACTGGACAAAAACTACTCTTCCGAAGTTTACCTGTATGACGAAAATAAACTTTACAATCATTCATTGTTAAAAAAGTTTTCGGGCGAAAACAAACCGAAAACTTTCGAAATAAAAATACCGGACAGTATTGCAATTTCATTGGAAATTACTACGGTCAATAATAATGATTATATTTTTATTACCGATTCCAAATTTGGCAACTGCCTGTTTGTAAATAAACAGGACGACCACAAAATCAACCTTGTCCGGGCAAAGGATTTTACAACCAGATCGAATTTTTATAAACTATCCGGCGACACTATTTCATACCGGTTATTTTTAGAAAACAAAGCTATTTTAAATCAAGCTAATTTGGACAGGATGCGATTTTCCCCCACATTTGGTAAAAACATGATGGCAACCTATATTTTAGCACCTGTAGTAAGAGAAGAAAATGGCAATCGGGGTTTTGCTTATAAAACCGGAATTATTATTTTTAAAAATCCTGAAACCTATACTATTATAGGTATTGATGAAGAATCGATACCTGATGGATACGTTGTTTATCCGGGGGTTTTTGCTAAAGAAAAAGATGATTATTATATACAGCTGGCCAATACTGACAGAAACAAGGATGAACAATATTTGATGGGAAAATTTTTATTGAAAAATGGTAGACTAGAGTTTTCAGAATATCCGGCGTTTAAAACACCGCACGAATACCTTCCGGCAACTAAATTTAAATATCTGAGGAAAGTCATTGTTCCGTCCGGCTCATATTTTTTCCTGCAATACAGTCTCACCTATTATAATGTAAACCTAAACAAAACCTTTCAGCTTCCTTTGGATAGCGTAAATTTAAAATTTGAATTTAATAGTTTTAGCGGTCAAAAACCGAAATTTGAATATAATTTCAGGTTTATTGATGCTTTTGTTTCAGAAAAATACTTTCAGGTATTATACAATAAATCAAATAATTATTTCATTGCTACTATTG
>JALVAQ010000111.1 GCA_027011095.1 Bacteroidales bacterium | reverse complement strand
GAAGTTCGGGCTGTTTGGGATGAAAAAAATGCCAAATGGTGGTTTTCGGTATTGGATATTGTAGCGGTACTTACAGACCAAGACGACTATACAAAAACGCGAAACTATTGGAAATATCTTAAAGCCAAATTAAAGAAAGAAAATAGTCAAGTGGTTAGTGCTACTACCCAGTTCAAAATTCTTGCACCAGATGGTAAAAGGCGTTTATCCGACATGCTGGATTATGACGGTATTATTGCTTTAGGCAAAACATTTCCCGGAACAAAGGCAAACCGATTTATTGAATGGTTTACATATAGCGATGAAAGTATAGACGGAAAGAGTAAAACAAAAGCATATGCATTATTTGAAAGCTCCTTTATTGATAGCATAGAAGTTGGTACTATAAAAGGGTTACAACAAATACATGCTTATTTATTTGGCGGATTATATGATTTTGCCGGACAAATCAGACAGAAAAATATATCAAAAGGTGGTTTTCAATTTGCAGTTTCACGTTTTCTCGGTGAAACCTTGAAACAAATTGAAGCAATGCCCGAAACTACATTAGATGAAATAGTTGACAAGTATGTTGAAATGAACATTGCACACCCATTCATGGAAGGTAATGGTAGAAGTACAAGAATATGGTTGGATTTAATACTAAAAAAACGTTTAAAAAAATGCGTTGATTGGAGTAAAATAAGTAAAAAAGATTATATGAATGCAATGATGTTAAGTCCGACAAAAAGTAGTATTTTGAAATCACTTTTGAAAAAAGCACTCACTACCAAAATAGATGATCGCGAAATATTTATGAAAGGAATTGATTACTCATATTATTATGAAGAAGAGGATTAAGAAAACAAACAACGAACCGCCAACAATGTATATATGTCATTGGGAGAGTGATAGTTAATTGAAAGATTGTGAATATAAATAAACGGCATAGTAAATTGAAAGTTAGGTGTTTCAAAATGCCAAACGCCGCATATTCAAACCGTTGGCTGTTATTTGGTACGATATACAAACATCCTTTACAAACTTTACAAAGTTATAGAAATCAACTTATCTTTGTGGAAAATGGATTATAAATGGGTAGTATAAAGCGAAATACACAAACTGATTTTTATAATAAAGTTGCTGATTTATTGAAAGAAGCACGGAAAAGTGTTGTTAAGACCAGTCAATAGAACAATGGTTTATACCTATTTTGAGATTGGACGAATAATCGTAGAGGAAGAACAGATCTTTGAGATTATAAAGAATCAACTAAAGGATAATGACCCGCCGGAAACTAAAGAAACATTTGTCAGGTTGAAAAAGCAAGGCTTTGATGATTTTCAAACAAAAAAAACGATTGGACAATGTTTAGCGATTGAGTTATTTGACGTAATGAAACATGGTAAACCATATAATAATGAGCGATATGTTAAAAATTTGTTAGCTTTACCAAAAGAACCAATTGAATAGATTAGATGAAAAAGATTATTCCATTTAATCAACCATGAAAAAAAAGCCATGAAAAAAGCCATTTTAATTCTCATAGCCATCACTTTAATTCAAAATGCAAACAGTCAAACCTATTTTCCCTTTCCAACCGATACTGCTCAATGGAATAATTTAACATGGGCACAATGGTCTCCAAGTGACATTTATTTGATAAACTCACAGTATAAACAGATGGGCGATACGGTTATCAATAATTTAACTTATCACAAAGTTTTTTACTGCGATGAAGATAACCCCACATCGTACGAATATATTGGTGCTTTAAGGGAAAGTACCACGAAAGATATTTATTTTTATCCTTCCACAACCCACCTCCCAAACTATTACGGGACTCAATTTCCCAGCAACACCACCGAGTATCTTTTATACACTTTTGATAGTTTGGTTCCGGGAATGACAATACCCATAAACACAGGTGTTACGGAAATTAAAGTTATTGAAATTGATTCGGTTTTTTTACAAAACGCATACAGAAAAAGGTATAAAATTGAGCAAAATAGTATGTTCGGATATCAATACTGGATTGAAGGAATTGGCAGTACCAAGGATTTATTTGCCTCCTATTCGTACGAATTTGAATGGGAATTATACACCTTATGCTATACGGATTCGGTTACATATTACATTAACTCACCCAATGGTGAGGATTCGTGTCATTACTCAATTCCGTTAAGTTTAGCGGAAAATGTTGACAGCAGGATAGAACTATATCCGAATCCTGCATCAAAATCAATTACAATCAGGTCAAACCCGGGAAAAGATATCAAACTGATAAAGGTTTACAATTCGTTCGGGCAGTTGGTTATGCAAAACAAAATAGCAGGGTCATCGGTAATAAAATTAAATATCGAAAAACTTAAACCCGGCCTGTTTGTACTTGAAATAGATTATGGGAACAGAAAACAATACTTAAAATTTGTAAAGAAATAATTCCTGTTTGCAAACAAAAGAACCGATACTAGCTCACAGGCTCAACTACTTCTCAACTTTCTCTTCCAACGATTTAAATCCTTCGCCAAGTATCTCGCTGGCGTTGAGAACAGTAACAAACGCACGTGGATCCACACGATGAATAAATTCCTGAAGTATTGCAACTTCGCGACGGTTAACCACCGTAAACAGAATGGTTTTATCATTGCCGTGATACATTCCTTTTCCGCCAATCAAGGTGCCTCCACGGTTTAAATCTTCAATAATTTTTCGTTTAATTTTTTCGGTTTCTTCCGAAATGATAAAAAGCACTTTATCGTAGCTTATTCCTTCAAGAATAGTATCAAGAATTTTTCCTGCAATGTAAATAACAATAAGCGAGTAAAACGGAATTTTCCAATCTTTAAAAACAATTAACCCAAAAAGTACAATGGTTGAATCCACAAGAATAAGCAACCTCCCAACGGGCAAATGAGTATATTTACTTATAATCATGGCTACAATATCGGTACCGCCCGAGGTAGCTTTGGTTTTAAAAATAAGCCCCAGCCCCACACCGGAAAACACACCACCCACAATCGACGACAGCAGTACATCGTCGGTTATTAACGGGTCGGTTCCGTAAAGATAGGTAAGGCCATCTACAAAAACAGCCGTAGCCACAAAACCCACTACCGTTTTGGCACCAAAGCGCGGCCCCAGTATTTTAATGGCAATAAGGGTTAACGGCACATCAAAAGCCAAAGCCATGGCGCCCACCGGTGTTCCCAACAAATAATGCAATACAATGGAAATACCATAAACACCTCCCGGAACAATTTTATGAGGAGTGATAAAAAATACAAATCCGGCAGCCAAAATAAAGGCTCCCACAACTATCATCAAATAGTTTAAAATCCATTTCCAGCTAAATGCTTTTTCTTTAGTTAAAAAGGCCATAACTAATTATTTTTAAGAGGTGTTAAAAAGGCGCGCAAAAGTAATTTATTATTAATATCAAATACTGTTTTGAAGTTTTATTCTTAAATA
>JALVAQ010000110.1 GCA_027011095.1 Bacteroidales bacterium | reverse complement strand
TTTAACGGCCATTGCCATTGCCTGCCATGTTGGAAATGCCGAAGACAGAAAAGCACTGGTTGAAAAAACGGTTGCCGAGTTGGGAGGGGTTGACATTTTGGTTAACAATGCTGGAACCAATCCGGTTTTCGGACCCATTGAGGAGGCTACCGAAACTATTTTCGATCAAATTATGAATGTTAATGTAAAGGCTCCATGGGATTTGTCCAACCTTTGTCTGCCGGTTATGAAAAAGAGAGATGGTGGTAGCATCATTAACATCAGCTCGGTGGAGGGTGAACTTCCCGAAGAGGGGTTGGGTATCTATTCCGTAAGTAAATCAGCTGTGTCCATGCTTACCAAAAGTCAGGCGAAAGAGTGGGGAAAACACGGTATTCGTGTCAATGCCATTTGTCCGGGACTGATTAAAACAAAATTCAGTGCAGCGCTGTGGACCAACGAGCAGATTATGAAACAAATCAAGGAAGCATCTCCCATAGGCCGAATGGGTGAGCCGGACGAGATTGCCGGCATTGCGCTACTGCTGGCTTCGGGTGCTGGTAGTTTCCTTACCGGTAGCATTATTGTAGCCGACGGCGGGTTTTTGTTAGGGTAAGCAGTAATAGCCAAAAAGTAACGCTATCCCTTTATCCTCCGGACAAAAGTCGGGACAGACTCTCCGAGGAGGGGAATAATGGAATTTATTTTCTGATTTCCATCGTCATATCAAAATGAAAAGATTTAGACTTTAAACAACTTCCTTTTTAATTTCCTTAATACAAAATAGAAATCCTATTTATCTTCCATTCTTTTTGCTTCCTCTTCGCGCAGGATTCGCCTTAATAATTTAACTCCCTGTTTGGGTAGTGATTTCCTGAATTCAACATATACAGGTACTTTATGTGATGACATGTTGTTTTTTGCCCAGGAAATAATTTCATCACCTTTTATTTTTCCTTCAAATTCAGGCTTTAATACAATAAAGGTTTTAATGACTTCACCTTTTTTGGCATCGGCAACGGGAATTACCGCATTTTCGAGTACTGCAGGATGTTGATTAATTAACGATTCAACCTCTTCGGGAAACACCGAAAATCCCGAAACTTTTATCATTTCCTTGTGCCTTCCGAGCCAGTACAAATAACCATCTTCATCAAATTTACCCACATCTCCGGTATAAACCCAGCCATCAATTAAAGTTTCAGCTGTTTTTTCAGGATTGTTCCAATAGCCTTTCATACATCCGGGATTACGCAAAACAATTTCCCCCTCTTCGCCTATGGGTAATTCCTTTGTTTTATCGTTAAAATCCATGATCTTAAATTCCTCATCAAAACTTGGAATTCCCATGCTGCCATATTTTATTTTCTGACGAGGGCAAAACGTGTCCAATGTATGGGTTTCACTTAAGCCGTAAGCTCCCTCTAAAAGGGGACAGCCATTGGTAAAGGATTCCCATTTTTTTGAAATTTCTTCATCGAGAGCCACAACAAATGAAGTTGTCAGGTTGAATTTCAGGCTGCTCAAATCATACTTGTGGGCATCAGGATAGTTCATGATACTTAAGTTCATAGGCACAGCACTATACCATTCCGTAACCTTATAGCGGTCGATAGCCTGCAAAACACCCAAGGGAGTAAACTGTGTTAACATAATGTTGGTTGCACCCTGCAGAACGGGTCCTATCATGAATAGCATACCGGCAATATTAAAAAACGGCATCGTGGAAAGCACCCTGCTTTCTGAAGTGATACTCATAATAATATTTGCCGCCGAAGGTTTGTACAAGTGGGCGAAATGTGTAAGCATGGCTCCTTTGGGTAACCCTGAAGTTCCTCCTGTATATTCAAACAACGCAATATCGTTATCCATATCAATATCAACAAGGGGAACAGGTTTGTTGCTTTGCGTTTTCATAATCTCCACAAAATCCTGAGTACCGGTCATTTTTTGCTTCGGCACCTTCATATAATCAAGCAAAGGGAGCGTAGGTTTTTCGGGTAAATAATCATTAAAATTTGTACTTACAATTGACTTGAGCGTGGGCATTTCGTCTTTAACATTGTTTACAATGGGCATAAACAAATCCATGGCTACCAAACATTTCATCCCGGCGTTGTTCACCTCATATTTAAGTTCCATTTCTTTAAACAGAGGTGAACAGGGGCATACAATACCCCCCATTTTCTGTATCCCAAAATGAGCAATTACATATTGCGGACTATTTCCCAAAAACAGCCCCACGCGGTCACCTTTCTGTAAACCCAATTGAATAAGATAATTGGCAAATTTGTCGGAGGACTCATCCAGTTCCCGATAACTTATTTCCCTTCCGTAATTTATGATAGCCGGTTTTTCAGGAGTCTTTTCTGCATAAATTCTAAGATATTCAAAAACAGGTTTTTTTCCTTGTGGAAAAATCACTTTTCTTGGCATGTCCTCAGGCCAATGTTTCATCCAAATTTTTTCCATAACTTTTTTAAATTAATGTTTATCTTGAATGTGAAAGATTTACACCTTTCATGATAATTTCCGCTATTTGTTGTTTTCCTCTTCTATGCGCTTTAATTCCTTTTTTAGAATTTTTCCAGTGGGATTTCTTGGTAAATCCGTAACAAATTCAACAAATTCCGGCATTTTATATTTGGCAATCTTTTCACTAAGATAAGTTTTAATATCCTCTTCCATGAGTGTCCCCGGTTCGGTAAGTATTATAAAGGCTTTTACTTTTTCACCCAGTGCTTTATCAGGAACGCCAATTACGGCAACCTCTTTAACCTGAGGAAGAGCTTCGATAGCCATTTCAACTTCTCTGGGGTAGATGTTTTCACCACCACGATTTATCATGTCTTTTTTCCGATCTACAATGTAGATAAAGTCCTCTTCATCCTTATAGGCAATATCACCCGTATGTAGCCATCCGTCTTTTACCGTTTCTTTGGTAGCTTCCGGTTTATTAAAATATTCAAGCATGGTGGCATCTCCTTTTATACAGATCTCTCCTTTTTCACCCCGTGGAAGAACCTTATTGTTGTCATCCATTATTTCAAGTTCCTGTTCCGGTATAGCAAGCCCTATCGATCCCGGCTTTCTTTTACCCAAAGGAGGATTGACAGTTGAAAGGCCCGTAACTTCAGTAAGGCCATAACCTTCAATAATTTCAACATTGAACTTATCTCTGAATCCGTTAATTAGTTCAACCGACAGTGGTGCGGCGCCACAAAAAGCAATTCGAAGTTTTAGTTTTGACCTGTCGATGGTGCTCGAGTCAATGCTATAGTAAACGTAATTGTACATGGCAGGAACTCCCATTAAAATTGTAGCTCCGTATTTTGTAATTGATGACCAAAAATCAGCAGGAGAAAAGGCTTTTCTTATACTAACCGTTTGCCCGGCAAAAGCGATGGGAAAAGTCCATACACAGATAGGGTTGGTGTGATACATAGGAAGCAGAAGAAGCATAACATCACCTTCCTGA
>JALVAQ010000109.1 GCA_027011095.1 Bacteroidales bacterium | reverse complement strand
TTTCATAATTATTTACAATTATAACATATTTTTGTTAAATACGACAAGTTGACTGGTTTTTTAATTTGAATAGTTCTGTTTCCGAAAAATTCCTGTTTTGATGAGCCGCTTGAATTGTGTTGTGGGTAAGATGTAAAATAAGAATTACTAAATGTTATGATTTCCATTGAGAGATACTTTACATGCCGAATAACTATTAACCGTGCATTTTATTTATCTTTGACAATTAAAAGAACAAAGATGGGAAATAACAAAGTGCTCGTGGCAGTTAAAGACCGGTCGTTATTTGATGAGTTAAGTAACTTTTTTATTGACTTGGGTTTTCAAATTATTTCTTTTGAAATGGAACTTGATGTTGTTGACAACAGACAAATAGTATTTTTTGTAGTTGACAAGCCGGAAGCACAAAAACTGTTACCTTATATTATGATCCGGAAGAAGCGCTCGGAAACAGTTTTACCGGCTTTAATTTTTTTGCCTGACACCGAGGATCCTGTTAAGTGGCTCGAAAACGGGTTTGATGATTTTTTGTTTTATGGCGATTCATCCGAGCTAAATCTTGTAAAGTTAAAAAAATGGGCTTCGGCTTTAAAACAGCAACAAAATACTATAGAACGCCGGGAAAGTTTACTTGGTATTGTTGCCCATAGCCTCAAGTCGCCCATTGTGATAATTGATCAGGATGGAATAATAGTGGCTGTTAATCAGGTTGCTATTGATGTTTTTGGTGTTGATATAAGTAAAGTTGTTGGAAGCCATTGGACAAAATTTACCCCTGAAGAGTATAAAAAACAGCTTGAAAAAATTTATGAAGAAATAGGAAAGGGTAATGTATCAGAATCGAAGTGCTTTGAGTTTAAATTTAAAGATAAAGTAAAAAGGGAAAAGGTGTGGCAGGTGTTGGTGAATGTTGACCCTGTATCTCAGCAATTTGTGATTACCATGCAGGACATTCAACCTGTTGTTGATTCTCATCAGGCTTTGCTCCAAAGCGAGCAAAAATTTTTATCGGCGGTTGAATCGGTAAACGAGGCATTTTCGGTTGCTACAATGGATGGCATTTATGTGGATGTAAACACCTATTTTCTTAATCGATTAGGGTTTAGCCGCGATGAGATTATCGGTAAAAATGATGCTGATCTGGGAATCTGGCAAAACTTGTCTGAGCGAGACAGATTTATTTCAGCCCTCTTAAAAGACGGCTTTGTAAAGGAGATGAAGGTTGTTTTTAAAGACAAATCCGGAAATTTGATTCATGGTATTATATCGGGAAGAACAATATTGCTAAACGATAAAAAGTTTGTCTTTTCTTCAGTAAAAGATATAACCCTTCTAAAAGATATGCAGGTGGTTTCGCATATTTTGGATAATATTAAAGAATTTTGTGTAAGTGGCTTTGATGAACAGAGGTTGTTTGTAATGGTTGAGCATGAATTCCGTAAGTTTTCATGGCTTAACGGCTCGGAAATCTATGTTTATAAAAAAGAAAATGATATTATTTATGGGTTTCAAAATGGTGCTGTAATAAATACTGAAGTTGGAAAAACTGATCGGTTACTACTTAATGAGGTGGAAAATAAAAAATCGATGGTTGCTTATACCAGGGATGAAATACTTACGATAACAGGATTGGAAAACGATGCGAATCTACCAGTGTTATGGATTGGTTTTCCGTTAATTTCTCCAAATCGTTATTTTGGGAGCCTGTTTGTAAAATGTAAATCAAAAAGTTTAAAAAATAATAAACAGGCATTAAGTCTTATTTCAGACATTGCAAAGGAGGTGAGTTTTTTTCTTGAAGGAGAAAAAACAGAAAACGAGTTTGTTGTTATCAGGCATGCACTTGATTCAGCTGCCAGTGCTGTGGTAATTACCGATATTGATGGTAGTATCATATGGGTTAATAAAGCTTTTACCACCTTAACGGGATATTCGTTTAAGGAAGCAATTGGACAAAATCCTCGGATTTTAAAGTCGGGAAAGCATCCTGAAAGTTTTTATAAAAAATTGTGGGATACTGTGCTTTCCGGAAAAGTGTGGAAAAAAGAGATAATTAATAAGCGGAAAGACGGAACTTTATATCAGGAAGAAAATACAATTACGCCGGTGCTTGATAAAAATGGAAATATATCGCGTTTTATTGCTATTAAACAAGATATTACAAAACGTAAGAAGTTTGAAGAAGATTTGAAAACCCACCTCAAAAAACAACAAATTCTAAACAACATTCTTTCATATTATGTTACCGAGGGAGCGTCCAATTTGAAAAGTATTATTCAGTTTTACCTGACCGAAATAGGTAGTTTTGTGAAAGCTGACCGGATGTGTCTTACGGAATATGATGCGGAAAAAGTGGAGTGGAGCCGTATGTACCAATGGTCGGCAAATCATGATGAAAAGCATATTTTATCGGGTTTGGATGAAAACGAATTAGAGATGGTAAAAACCTGGTTTTCGCAAAAAGTTGAAAAGTCCTCAAAAATTTGTTCCTTTTCGACAAAACAAGTTGAAGACGAATCTCTAAAAAGCCTTTTTCAAAAAAAACAAATTGGTACACTTGTCTGTTTCCCTTTATTTTATGAGGATAGACGAATCGGGTTTACCGGTTTTATTTTTTCCGATCCCGATTATAAAATGTCAGATGATGAAGTTAATCTGATGGATATTTTCTCATACATCATAATAAATATTTGGCTTAGAAATGCTTCGATGAAGGAATTAGAGGGAGCCAAACAAAAGGCGGAAGAAGCAGTGAGGCTTAAAACATCGTTTTTGGCAAACATGAACCATGAGATTCGAACCCCGATGAATGCGGTGATGGGTTTTTCCGATTTAATGATGGAGGCATCCTGCGACGAAAAGGATGATTATTCAAAAATTATTTTAAAGAGTGCCAAACAGCTGTTAAAACTTATCGATAATGTTATATTCTTATCGCGTTTGCAGAGCGAAAAGCTACCTGTTACGTTGTCGGAATGTAAACCTGCCGAAATAATTGATACGGTGTTTCAAATGTTTTTGGTTTCCGACGAAAATGTAAATAATTTGGATTTAAGAATAACGTTTCCTGGAAATTTAAAGGATTTTTCTTTTGTGTCAGATGTGGACAAGATACAACAGGTGTTAACAAATTTTGTGTCCAACGCTTTGAAATATACTTTGTCTGGTCATGTTGAAATAGGTTTCGCGGTAGCAAACGACAAGGTGCGGTTTTTTGTAAAGGATACCGGAAAAGGAATTGCTAAGGATGAAGCTTTAAAAGTATTTGATGCATTTTACCGAACCTCTGATGTGATGTTTAGCAGTATTCGCGGTACCGGATTGGGATTAAATATTGCTAAAGAACTTGTTGAAACAATGGGCGGGGAGATTGGTGTTGATACTGAATTAAATAGAGGCTCCGAGTTTTATTTTACCCTTCCTTACAAACCATCTGATGAAAAAAGAGGAAGGATAAATGCAAAAC
>JALVAQ010000108.1 GCA_027011095.1 Bacteroidales bacterium | reverse complement strand
CATCTTATACAACGCATGCAACCTGTTAATTGTCAGACTTAATTATATTGTTATTTTTGCTTTTTTTAAATATTTAATATGAAAACAACTTTTACCATTGTAGCCAAAAGCCTTTTATTGGTGTTGTTTGGCTTATTTGCAGTTAATGCTTCAGCGCGAACCATTAAAACAACCAACGCAGGGAAACCATCGCTTGTACTTACCGGCAAATCCCAATTAAAACTTCAACTTACCAATACCGTAGGTTTTATTAAATTTTCGTTTGTAGAAACCGAGCGTGGAACTTTTACACGTATGGCCGTTAACCACTATGCCAAATCACAATCCATTGGCAACCCCGAGCTGCCTGTCAGAGGCCGCCTGATTGAAATTCCTCAGGGGGCAGTTCCTGTAGTAACTGTTACAGGATACGATATCAAAGAGTATAAACTCAGCGACTATGGCATTCCTTACAAAGTTATCCCCTGCCAGGGGCCGCAGTCGAAATGCGGTGCAAATGCTGATTTTATATGGAACAAAGATGAGTACAAAACCGATGCTTTTACCCAATCAAAATTGGTTTCGGTAGATGTTTTAGGACAGATGCGTGCGGTAAGAATAGGCCGTATCAACATCAACCCCATTCAATATAATCCCAAAAAAAATACCATTCGTGTTTACGAAAACCTCACCTTTGAAATCAGTTTTAAAGGTGCCGATTTGGCAAAAACCAATCGCTTGAAAAAACGTTATTTTTCGCCTTATTTTGAGTCGGCGTACCAAAACCTGCTCAACTACTCAAAACCTGTTTCGCGGGATAGCCTTACACAATATCCTGTAAAGTACGCCATTGTTTCCGATAGAATGTTTGAGGCACAGTTACAGCCTTTTATACAATGGAAAACTAAAAAAGGATTTACTGTTGTGGTTGGTTATACTGATGAAATTGGTAACACCAAAGAAAATATAAAAGCCTGGCTTGAAAATCTTTATAATTCGGGTACCGAAGAAGACCCTGCTCCTTCGTTTGCCTTGTTTGTGGGCGATATCGCACAGGTTGATGTATGGAACAACGGCAACGGTGTTACCGACCGCAACAGTTGCGAATATACCAACGACCTGTTTCCCGAACTCTATTATGGCCGGTTTTCGGCAGAAGATACCACACAGCTTCAACCCTATATCGACAAAACATTGGAGTACGAACAATATCTTATGCCCAACCCTTCCTATCTGGACACAGTGGTGATGATTGCCGGTATGGACAGTGGCCACGGCAACGACTGGGGAAACGGACAGATAAATTACGGAACCATTAACTACTTTAACGAAGCACACGATATTTATTCAAATACTTATCTCTATCCCAATTCGGGAAGTAATTCAGCAGCCATCATTCAAAATATCAGCGACGGGGTTTCGTTTGCCAACTATACTGCGCACGGAAGCCCTGCCGGATGGTATGACCCTTCGTTTATTATTTCCGACATACCCACCCTGCAAAATCAGGACAAATACGGGTTGCTTATCGGTAACTGTTGTTCAACCAGCGAGTTTCAAACCGACTGTTTTGCCGAAGAACTGTTGCGTGCTCCCAACAAAGGTGCTTTGGGATACATTGGCGGTTCAAACAGTACCTACTGGGATGAGGACTATTATTTTGGCGTGGGAGTTGGTGCCATTTCAGAAAATCCTCCCTCTTACGAGCAAACCGGCCTGGGTAACTACGACCGTGCATGGCACGACCATGGCGAACCCTATGCCGATTGGTTTACCACCATGGATCAGCATATTTTTGCCGGGAACCTGGCAGTATCTGAAAGTGGCTCCTCTTTCGAACAATATTATTGGGATATTTACAACCTTATGGGCGACCCATCGTTGATGGTATATTATTCGGTGCCTGATGCAATGGTAGTTAGTGCGCCGGCTACCATTCTTATTGGTTTCACCTCTATCTCTGTAACAGTGGCACCTTATGCCTATACAGCCCTGTCGATGAATGGTGAATTAAAAGGAACCGCGCAGGCCGATTCGCTTGGGAACGCAACAATTAATTTTGATCCCTTTACAACTCCGGGCGATGCCGACCTTGTTGTAACAGCACAAAATTATCAACCTTACATCTCCACCATTGCAGTAATACCGGCCGATGGCCCTTATGTTACCTATCAATATCATTGGGTAAACGATACGGTTACCGGAAATGGCAACGGACAAATTGATTTCAACGAAGAGGTAACCCTTTCCGTGTCCATGGAAAATGTTGGTAATAACGATGCCGATAATGTAATGGTAACCCTATCAACCAACAATGACCCGTACATTATCCTTGAGGACAGTACCGAAAATTACGGTGTTATTGCAGCCAACGATTCTGTTTTAGTGGAAGACGGCTTTAAAATTTTGGCTTCGTCCGATATTCCTGATGGCCATATCATTCACTTTACACTGATGTCGGTTTATGGCAATGATACAACTTTTTCATCCTTCAACGAAGTGGCTCATGCTCCCGCCCTCGCCATGGATTCATATATCATCGATGATGCTTCAGGAAACGGAAACGGGAAACTCGACCCCGGTGAAACAGCTCTGTTTATTATCACCATGAAAAACAACGGAACAGCGGGGGCTACCGGTGTTCAGGCACAGTTAACATCAGCAAATCAATACATTACCGTAAATAGCTCAACAGCTACATATGGTGATCTCGATCCCGACTCAAGTGCTGTCAACAATTTTAGTGTTACTGCCGATGCCGGCACTCCGGTTGCCATGCTTGCTCAATTTAATTTCGATTGGGTGGCCGATAATAGCATCAGTGGAGCTGACAGCTTTGAAATTGTTGTGGGGCAAAAACAGGTAGCAATTATCAACCTCGCAACGTCCACCATTTCGCCCGATTCGATAGTTGAATGCTTAAACATCCTAACTACTCCCTCGGATATGTTTACTCAAATTCCGGATAATTTAAACGAATACAAATGTGCTTTTGTTTGCCTGGGTATTTATAGCGATAATTATGTGCTCTCCGATCAGGATGGAACCAAACTGGCCGACTTTTTAAACAACGGCGGACGCATTTATATGGAAGGTGGCGATACCTGGGCTTACGACTCGCCAACGCCCGTTCATCCCATGTTTCATATTCACGGGCTGAATGACGGAACTGATTTCCTCAGTACGGTTGCAGGGGACCCTGACAATTTTATGAACGGCTATAGCTTTACCTACAGTGGTGCCAACAATTATATCGATGAAATTGAACCGGACAGCCTGGCGAATGTGTTAATGGTTAATACTTCGCCTGCTCAAACCACTGCGGTTAGTTTTTATAATGAGGTGTATAAAACCGTGGGAGCTACTTTTGAGTTTGGCGGCCTCGATGACAACGAAACCTGCAACAAAGCCGGCTATATGGCTGAAATACTGTCGTTTTTTGATGTTGGCTATACCTGGACAGGGTTAAACGAAAACAAAGCTTCAAATTCAAATCTGACAATTTACCCAAACCCTGCTGCTGTCAATATCTCCATAACCTACACAAGTGATAATGCAGCAACAACTTCGTTTATCGTTTACGATATGGCCGGCAGAATAGTACTGAAACAAGTTAAAGAAACCCGTCGTGGAAAAAATAGTTTTATGATGGATGTTTCATCGTTAAAATCAGGAGTTTACAATGTTGAAGTGCGTAGTAGCGACAACGTTGTTATCACTAAACTTGTCATAGCAAAGTAAAACAGGCTTACAAACAGCTTTTTAAGTATATCAAAGTATTAAACAGTTAAATTATGAAATATTTTTACATCCTTTTACTTTCCTTATTTGGATTACAAAGCATATCAGCTCAGCAGTGGGTAGCGGTAACCTCATCTACCCCTTCAAAACCGGTTACAACCTTAGAGTCATCCAATGTTTCACAATCGGTGATTAATTTAACATTGAGCGGATTCTGGAAATCGGAAGTAAAAACTCCCCGGGGCGATGCCTGGCTCATAGATATACATAATTATGTAAGAAACCTTGAAAAGGATGCGCCCGACTTACCCTATGTTTCTGCATCGCTCATTATTCCCGACCTGGCAAAAATGAAAGTAGAAGTGGTTTCATCGCAATATAAGGAGTTTAGCAATGTACTTATTGCCCCTTCAAAAGGAAATTTGTACCGTGATACCGACCCCTCGACAGTACCTTACGAATATGGAAAAATTTATGGCACCGATACCGGTTATCCGGGTAACCTGACAAAACTTAACGAACCCTATATTGTTCGCGATTTCAGAGGCGAAGCCGTTTGGATGTATCCTTTTCAGTATAACCCCGTTACCAAGGTGCTTCGGGTTTATTACAATATTACCGTTAAGGTTTCCGAAACAGGTGTTGCCGAAGTGAATCCGTTTAACCGTACCGCTCCCCTTGAAAAAATCGACAGCCGGTTTAATCAAATCTATCAGGCTCATTTTTTAAATTACCGGGCTTCAACACGCGATTATACTCCAGTTGACGAACATGGCAAAATGCTGATTATCTCCTATGGTGATTTTATGGATGAAATGGAACCCTTTATAACCTGGAAAATACAGTCGGGTACCCCTGTTGAAATGGTTGATGTGGCTACCATTGGCAATGCAGCAGCCATCAAGCAGTACGTTGCCAACTATTATAACAATCAGGGACTTACCTTTTTGTTGTTGGTGGGCGATGCAGCACAGGTACCTTCCAGCGTTATCAGCGGAAACGATTCGGATAACGATTACACTTACGTAGTTGGAAACGACCACTATCCCGATCTTTTTTGTGGACGCTTTTCTGCTGAAACTGCCGAACAGGTTACCACACAGGTTGACAGGATGATAGAGTACGAAAAAACACCTGATGTGAGCGATACAAGCTGGTTTACTCATTCGCTGGGCATTGCTTCTAACCAGGGCACCGGCGATGATGGCGAATACGACTGGGAGCACATTCGGAATATTCAGGTAAACAAATTGGTTCCCTATACTTACACCTATTATTATGAGCTGTACGATGGTACCCATGGCGGAAACGATGCACCCGGAAACCCCGGCCCGGCAGACGTATCTGCTGCTGTTAACGATGGTGTTACCATTATTAACTATTGTGGTCATGGCAGCAATACCAGTTGGGGAACTACGGGCTTTAACAATAATAATGTAAACAACCTTACCAATGCAGGCCATCTTCCGTTTATTTTTTCGGTGGCTTGTGTAAACGGAAATTTTGTAAACAATACCTGTTTTGCCGAAGCCTGGATGCGCGCTGAAGACAGTTTCGGAAACCCTACAGGCGCCATTAGCACCATCATGTCAACCATTAACCAAAGTTGGAACCCTCCCATGTGCGGACAGGATGCCATGGATGATATTTTGGTGGAAACCTATTCCGACAACATTAAAAGAACCTTTGGCGGCGTAACCATGAACGGCTGCATGGAGATGAACGACACCTACGGTTCGCAAGGCGATGAAATGACCGATACCTGGACTATTTTTGGCGACCCTTCGCTGATGTTGCGTACGGCAGTCCCCGAGGAATTGACGGTTACACACCCGGCAACTCTTTCAATCGGTGACATGACCATGACTGTAAATTGTTCGGTTGACAGTGCCATTGCCACCTTAAGCATGGGTGGAGAAATACTTGGCTCGGCAACTGTTATGGGAGGCTCTGCCACACTGGTGTTCTATCCGCCTCTCGACAGTATTGGTGATGCCGCTTTGGTGGTAATTGCCTATAACCATATTCCTTACACCGATACAATTGCCATTATTTCCGGCGATGGTCCCTATATCAGTTATGCCGGTAACACGCTCAACGATTCGCTTGGTAATAACAATCAACAAGCCGACTATGGCGAGGATATTTTTTTAACTGCGTTTTTAACCAACAGTGGCAACGAGGATGCCGTTGATGTAATTGCAAATCTGGCATCAAATAGCCCTTATCTTACTATTACCGATACCACCGAAAATTATGGAACCATTGCAGTTGAAGACACAGTTGGTATTTACAACGGATATAGATTTACCCTTGCAGATACGGTGCCCGATATGACTTCCATTACGTTTACACTGGATGCACAAGACACCACCGGACAGGTTTATAACATGCTGTTTTCAATTACGGCTCATGCACCCAATTTGCAATATCTAAATTGCCAGGTGGTTGACACTACAGGCAACAACAATGGTAAACTCGATCCGGGTGAAACGGTTAGCTTAAACATCTATCTTGTTAATACCGGTTCATCGCAGGCCTTTAATGTAAACGGGTTACTTACCGGCGACGGCAATTGGATAACCATTGACAACAACACCATGAGTTATGGTAACATGGCTGCCGGCGATACGGTAATGGCCACTTACACAGTTACTGCCGATGGCGATACTCCCATGGGATATCAGGCGTTGTTTAATATTGATATCACTGCTGATATGGGTATTGCTTCTTCGGGCCAGTTTGCGTTGGTGGTTGGACAAAAGCCCATTGTTATTATCAAAATGGCACCCACTTTAACGCAAGATAGCTTAATGGCTTGTTTTAGCGAGCTGTCAATTTCAGCCGATACGGTTAGCCAAATACCCGATAATATAAATGAGTATCAGGCTGCTTTTGTATTGCTGGGTACCTTTGATAGTAATCATGTTTTATCTGATAATGAAGGACAAAAATTAGCTGATTACTTAAATGCCGGCGGAAAATTATACATGGAAGGGTCTGATACCTGGTATTACGACAGCCCTACTCCTGTTCATTCCATGTTTTTTATTAATGGGCTTGATGATGGCAGTGGTGACTTGTTCAACGTAGTAGGTACCGAAGGGAGTTTTATGAGCGGCTTTTCGTTTGAATTTCATGGAAACAACAACTACATCGATCATATTGCACCCATCGACAACGCTTTTACCATTTTGTCGAACCCTACTGCCGGTTATGATGTAGCCGTAGCTTATGCCGATAGCATTTATCGCACCGTAGGTTCCTCGTTCGAGCTTGGCGGTTTATTGGATAATGAAACCTGTAACAAAACCGGATATGTAGCCGAGATTTTGAGCTTCTTTGGCGTTTCTTATCTATGGACCGATGTGCGCACCAACACGGCTCCCGAAAGTGAAATCGTAGCTTATCCCAATCCGTTTACAAATACTGTTTATTTTAAATTTTCAACAGCCTCAAACAAACCGGCACTGCTTCAGGTTTATAGTTTGCAGGGAAAGCTGATTTATACCCAAACTACCGGAGCAACGCCAGGTAATAAAATGTTGTTCTGGGATGCAACGGCAATCAGTGCCACACCAGGCATCTATTTTTATCGCATTATTTCAGATAACCAAAAATCAACAGGAAAAATCGTATTTGAAAAATAGATAGTTGCAATTAAAGTATAGATGATAGTACGAATAACATCTTTTTTAAAAAAAGCGCTGCCATCACCCTTTAGTATAGCGGTAATTCTTACTTATCTCACCTTTATTTTGGCGCTGTGGCTTACACCAAACAAATCGGAAGGTTCTCACTTTTTTGCCCTTACCGGTTATTGGGCAAAGGGGTTCTGGGAGTTGCTTACCTTTTCGATGCAGATGATGCTAATTTTAGTATTGGGTTATGTGCTGGCATTGACCAAGCCGGTTAAGGCGCTCATAAACAAGGTAACCACCAATATTAAAACCAATGCTTCGGCTGCTTTTTGGGTGACCTTTTTAACCATTTTGTTCAGTTTGGTAAACTGGGGTCTGGGGTTGATTTTCGGAGCGGTATTTGCCCGGAAACTTGCCGAAAGTTTTTCGGTTCGAAAACTCAAACTCAATTACCCGCTTATGGGTGCTGCCGGCTATTCGGGTTTGATGGTATGGCATGGCGGTTTTTCGGGTTCAGCTCCTTTAAAGGTTGCCGAAAGCGGCCATTTTCTTTCCGGTAAAATTGGTGTTATCCCGCTTAGCGAAACCATCTTGTCGCCCATGAACATTACCGTGGCAGTTTCTATGCTGATTTTACTCCCGTTGATAATGTTCTACTTTGGTAAAAAAGAGGGTGGTAAAATCATATCCGTTATATCAAAGGAAGAGTCTGTTTCTGATAGTCCGACAACTGTCGGTACCGAAGTGTCAGGTGCTGAAAGATTAGACTATTCCAGAGGGTTTTCGTTGTCGCTTGGGTTGGTTTTTTTAATTACAGCTGTTTATTTTGCCGTAAATACCGGCGATTTAAGTTTTGTCAACCTGAACTTTATCAATTTCACCCTGTTTACACTTGGTATATTGTTAACGCCTAACATACATACTTTTACAGCTTATGTGGGTAAATCCATCGGGGCGGCATCGGGAATTTTGATTCAGTTTCCACTGTATGCAGGCATTATGGGTATTATGAAATACTCAGGGTTGTTTTTGGTGTTTACCGAATTTTTTGTAAACATCTCCAATGCCACCACCTTACCTCTGTTTACGCTTGTCAGCGCGGGTGTGGTTAACTTTTTTGTGCCCAGTGGGGGAGGGCAATGGGCGGTACAGGGGCCGGTAATTATGGAAGCCGCCAAACAGCTCGGTACTTCGGTACCCCACGCAATTATGGCACTGGCCTATGGCGATGAATGGACAAATATGTTGCAGCCTTTTTGGGCTTTACCCCTGCTGGGGATAACCGGCCTTAAGGCTAAACAAATAGTACCCTACACCTTTATCCTGTTTTTATCGGGAGGTGTAGTGTTTGCAGCGGCTCTGCTTCTGTTCCGTTAATGGATTTTACAATTTTTTTACCTCAACTACTTTGTCATATTCTTCAATGGGAAGACAGGCACAGAGGTTACGGTCGCCAAAAGCATCATCAATTTTTGCCACCGGTACAAAATATTTGTTGGTTCTTACCCACTCCAGCGGATAAGCGGCTTTTTCGCGGCTGTAAGGAAGTGCATAGCTGTCGCTTATAACCATTTCGGCGGTGTGCGGCGCATTAACAACCACATTGTTTTTCCTTTCGGCATTACCCTCTTCCACTTCTCTAATCTCTTCGCGGATGGTTTTCATGGCTTCAATAAAATAGTCAAGCTCTTCCTTGGGTTCGCTTTCGGTAGGTTCAACCATCAGGGTGCCATGAACCGGAAAAGCAACCGTTGGGGCATGAAATCCGTAGTCCATCAATCGTTTGGCAATATCAATTACCGCCACGTCGGCACTGTGATGAAAAGCATTGCAGTCTAAAATCATTTCATGGCCTACCCATCCGTTTTTACCTTTATAAAGAATGGGGTAGCTCTCTTCCAGCTTTTTCATCAGATAATTGGCATTGAGGATGGCCATTTTGGTTGACATCGTAAGCCCGTCCCGTCCAAGCAGCTTAAGATATCCGTAAGAAATCAACAGCACCAAGGCGCTGCCGTACGGAGCCGATGAAACAGCCGTAAAACCTTTTTCGCCTCCTGTTTTTGCCGCAAAGTGATTGGGAAGATAAGGTTTTAAATGTTCGGCAACACCCACGGGGCCTACACCCGGGCCACCACCCCCATGAGGAATTCCAAAGGTTTTATGGAGGTTTAAATGACAAACATCGGCGCCAATAAATCCGGGGCTGGTTAGGCCTACCTGTGCATTCATATTGGCACCATCCATATACACCTGCCCGCCGTTATCGTGAATAATTGACAGAATTTCTCTAATTCCTTCTTCAAAAATTCCATGGGTTGACGGATAGGTAATCATCAATGCTGCCAGGTTGTTTTTGTGCTCTTCCGCTTTGTTTTTGAGGTCGTTGATATCAACATTTCCGTTTTCATCGGTTTTAACCACTACCACTTTCATGCCGGCCATAACCGCACTGGCAGGGTTGGTGCCGTGTGCCGAGGCAGGAATAAGGCAGATGTTGCGGTGCGATTCGCCTTTGGAAATAAAATACTGGCGAATAATCATCAATCCGGTATATTCGCCGGCAGCACCCGAGTTGGGCTGAAAAGTAACAGCGCTAAAACCCGTTATCTCTGCAAGCATCGACTCCATCTCGTCAATTATTTGATGATAACCCTCTGCCTGATTTTCCGGTACAAACGGGTGAATATCGGTAAATTCAGGCCAGCTGATTGGCATCATTTCCGTTGCAGCATTCAGTTTCATGGTACACGAACCCAATGGAATCATGGACCGGTTTAAACCAATATCTTTGTTTTCAAGTTGTTTTAAATAGCGCATCATTTCGGTTTCGCTGTGATGGCTGTTAAATACCGGATGTTCTAAATAGGACGATGTCCTTACAAGATGAGCAGGAATTTTTTTGTCAATATTGTTTTCCGGTTCGGAAAAACCGGCTGCTTCCATTGTTTTACCTGCAACCTCCGACAACAGTTCGATAATGGCTTTAACATCTTTTCGCGAGGTGGTTTCGTCAACACTGATTCCAAGGTGGCCGTTATCAAAATAGCGGAAATTAATGTTTGCTTCCAGTGCTTTTTCACGAACCAGATTGAGATGAACTCCCTCCGGAAGTTTTATATAAAGGGTGTCGAAAAAATGTTCATTTTTCTGAATATATCCGTACTTTTCGAGGTTGTTGCTCAAATCAACTGCAAGTGAGTGAATTTCAGCTGCAATTTTTTTAATCCCCTCTTTTCCGTGATAAACGGCATAAAACCCTGCCATAATTGCCAGCAATGCCTGAGCCGTACAAATATTGGAAGTGGCTTTTTCGCGTTTAATATGCTGCTCGCGGGTTTGCAGTGCCATGCGCAGTGCACTTTTGCCGTTGGCATCTTTGGAAATTCCGATGATACGTCCCGGTATCTGACGTTTATAAGTTTCGGTAGTGGCAAAGTACGCCGCATGAGGGCCGCCAAAGCCCATGGGTACGCCAAAACGTTGCGAATTGCCCAGCACCACATCGGCGCCCCACTCACCGGGAGGGGTTAGCAGGGCGAGGCTCATCAGGTCGGCAACAACGGCCACAGGTATTCCGGCTTCTTTGGCTTTGGTAATATGAGGGGTAAAGTCAATGATTTCTCCCTTTTGGTCGGGATATTGAAAAATACATCCGAAAACGTTGTCGTTAAAATCGAAAGCATCACGGTTGGTAATAACCAATTCAATACCGTTGGAAGCTGCTCTGGTTTTAAGCACATCAATGGTTTGTGGAAAAAGGTCTTCGGAAACCATAAAAATGTTGGCGCCGGCTTTGGCTTTGGCACGAGGACGGGCATGATAAAACATTAACATGGCTTCGGCGGCAGCAGTGGCTTCATCCAACAAGGATGAGTTGGCCAGCGGCATTCCGGTAAGGTCGGAAATCATGGTTTGAAAATTCAGCAACGCTTCCAAACGACCCTGCGAGATTTCAGCCTGATAAGGTGTGTATGATGTGTACCATCCCGGATTTTCAAAAACATTGCGCATTATTACCGAAGGTACAATGGTGTTGTAATAGCCCAACCCTATATACGATTTAAAAACCTTGTTTTTTTGGGCAAGATTTCGCATGTGATTGAGGAAACTGTACTCGCTCATGCCTTTTTCAAGTTTCAGTGGTTCGGCAAGGCGAATGTTGGCGGGGATGATTTCATCAATCAACCCGTCAAGACTTTCGGCACCAATTTCCTGAAGCATTTCTGTAATGCCTGTATCGCGAGGGCCGATATGACGTTTTTCAAAATTATCCTGAATCATTCTGGTATATGTATAATG
>JALVAQ010000107.1 GCA_027011095.1 Bacteroidales bacterium | reverse complement strand
TTATAATTTCCGCATATTTTTCTATAAATGAACTATAACACTTTTCTTTCGAACGCTAAAAAACCTCTTCGATAATAATTTTCGTACCATTAAAAACAACCTCATCGCCAACCGTATGGCCTTCCAGTGCTTTATAAATAGGTACCACAGGCGAAATTGCAAAATATAGTACGCCTTCCATCTCAATTTTTCCTATCCCTGCCGAAACAAAAAGCTTTTGTTTGTTGGTAATAACAACGGCGCCAAACTCAACCCTGTCAAATTTTTTGTCAAGCGGTATTTTCATCAACGTATTTAACACCGTATTAGCCTTTGCCTGTTGCTGTGCAAACATATCCCGTTGCCGCATCATCTTGGTTCTAAAGGCGTCGTAACGATCCTTTGGCGCCCCGTAATCGTTGGCCTGTTTTTGCGCATCATTAATCGCCTCTTGCAACTGTTCAATGGCCGCCTCCTGATGCTTAATGCAATACGCCAGTAATCTCTCTTTCAGGGTTGTGTTATCCATTTTCAAAAACTTTCGGCGAAAATAGCCAAATTTAGCATACGCTTGTTTAGTTCGTTTTTCAGGGCAGCCGGGCGGGCTGTCCGCTATACTCCTCAACCGCCAATCCGTTTCGGCAAAGTCGCCGGCGGGGGCTTCTCACGGCGCCCCGCCGGCGACTGCCTCAATCGGTTGCCGGTTTGCGGGGTGCCGCTGCCATCCCTGCTGCAACAACGGTACTTACGTTCTTAATTAACTCTTTTATAGCAAACAACGTATGCCCGCTATTCCGGTTTTATATCCTGTTCGTAAAGTTTCTTACCTTTGGTATCGTAATAGGTAACCTTTAAAACGCGGGCATCCTTTGTTCCCGTAATCTCCAGCATTGTGTAATTCCTGACAATGATTGCCGACCCAGGAACCCGTAATGAATTGGGTTGGTCGATACCATGGGTGTTCGGGCCCGAATTTAACGGCGATGAGGTAATATCCCAAATGGTAGGCTGGTTTCTCTTTTTAAGTACCGATACTTCCGAAAAATGTACATCTCCCGTAAGAAAAACCACATTTTTAATTTTCTGTTTGTAAATAAAATCAATAATACGTTGGCGTTCAGCCTCAAAACCGTTGTTCGAATAGGCTTCGTACATGCCTGAGTTCGATAGGAACTGCCCTCCCAGTACAACAAATTTAAAGGTTCCGTAACTGTTTACAAGATTATCAAACAGCCATTGCAGTTGTTCTTCGCCAAGTTCGCTTTTGTTTTCTTCAATTCGTTTATCCGGATCGCGAAAGCTGCGGTTGTCCATTAAAAAGAAATCGCAATCGCTCCAGTTAAAAAGGGTGGTGGTACCTTTAATATCCCCCACGCCATACGATGGGTTTACCCAGAAAAGTTTAAAGGCGTTAAGGGTTTCATTTTTGTTCCAAAAACTTTTGTCCGAATCGTTGGTGCCGTAATCATGGTCGTCCCAAATGGCATAGTGGTGCGTGGTGGCCAAAAGCTTTTGTAACTCCGGAATGGCGCGGTCGTGCGAGTATCGGTGAAAAATTCCGGCACGCGTGTTCCAGTCGGGTTCGCGCAGGTAAACATTGTCGCCCAGCCAGATAAAGAAATCGGGATGCATGTCGGCAATATGGTTATAAATTTCATAGCCGCCGCCATAGGGCTTGCCCGGTCTGTCGTAAGCAGTTTCGTTAATGTAAGCACCGCTGCCCATGGCAAATTTAAAATCGGGTGCATCGGTACGCCATTTCCATATTTTTTGAGTGGTAAAAGTGGCAGGGTAGGTGAGGGCGATTTTTTTGTTGTTGATAAAAAGTTCGTAGTTGTAGGTGGTACCAGGCTCCAGTGTGTCGGCAAACAGATGAGCGGTAAGCGCTTTGTCATAGCTTGTTTTTTCGATGTTTGAATAGTGAATGTTAGCAGGGTTCTCAACGGGGTAGTATTTTATATAAACCTCGGCAGGCTTGGTAGTTTGTAGCCATATGGCGGCTTCTTTCATGTCGATGTAACCCTTCATAGGGCCATTTTGAATAAGGTTGCTTTGTGCCAGTGCAGCAACCGAAAACAGGGTAAACAATAAGGTAAAATATTTTTTCATAATAAATTTTATTTTTGAATAATAAACAAAGTACAAAGGTATGCTATATTTTATTTTGTTGTTGGAATTGTAAAGGTTTTAGCTAAATTGTATTTTTGGCATTTATTTACAATGAACTTGTTTAAAATTAACCTAATGATATGATATTTTATCAGTAGTTCATACAAAAGGCTTTAAACAAGTTCAATATAAAGCATGTTAAAAGGATTAAAAAAAATACTAAGCTATATTTGGCCTCACACAACCGTTGTAAGCTCTCAAATCAACGGGAGTTTGGAAATTACCAGCTACAACGGTAAAAAAGTATTAAACTCCTCTCATGCGAACTACTCTTTCGGCTCCTTACAGAGAATATTAGAGTATGGACTCTCCAGGATTGAAATATCCTCATTGCATTCCGTATTATTACTTGGGTTAGGAGGTGGCAGTATCATTGGCTCGTTAAGGCAAAAGTTTAACTTTAAGGGATTTATCCGTGCTGTGGAAATTGATGAAAAAATAATTTCAATTGCAAAGTCAGAATTTAATATAACTCCGGCGGCAAATCTTATCATCGAGAATACAGGTGCTTTTGAATTTGTTCAAAACCACCAAAAGCAATACGATTTAGTAATCATCGACCTGTTTATTGATAATGAAGTTCCCCGTCAGTTTTATTCGGCCAGGTTTTGCAACAATCTTTCAAAACTTATAACCGATGGAGGGTACTTTTTATTTAACCTTGGAATTGATGGAGTGATGCCTGAAGAAGCGAAAGAGGTAATTACCTGTTTTCAGGATAAATCTTTCAAAACAGAATTGTTGGAGCATGTTGGAAGAACCAATAATTTATTAACAGGCCAAAAAAACCCGAGCTAAGTTGCTAAGGCTTTTATTCCCGGGCTTGTTTATTTCAATCGAAAACTAGGCCACCTATTAATTGAAAAGTGTACCACTTATTCACTGGAAAGGCATCCTACGCCGTTCTATAAAAATGATAAGTATATATACAAAACAAGAAATAATATTGTGCAATCATCGCGACGGACTAAGTCAGCGAGAGATAAGCAAAGAATTAAGGATAAGTCGGGCTATCGTATCGAGGTACATTTAACATTAGGTTTCAAAGTTAATCTTGTAACTCAATAAGTTTGAAGTCCGTAGTGGATTACTGTTTTTATACTAACCGTTATGTGCAATCCCCTTTCGATGAAATGTCAATAAATGTTATAGATAATAACAAAACATAGGCAGAAATCATAATTAATTGAGTACCTTTGAAGAAAGTATAAATAACTGAGAATCAATAATTAATTTTGACGTTGGTTGGAATTAAATGAAGAGGCTTAGTAAATAGCGATATTTAAGAATATCAAAACATATATAAAAAAATAACTATGAAATCATTAGTATATTGC
>JALVAQ010000106.1 GCA_027011095.1 Bacteroidales bacterium | reverse complement strand
ACACATAATACAACATTCGACATGTCAAGAAAATTACAGGTAATGATATTAAATTAATAATCAGCACTATTCGCTTTTTAATAAGGATTCATTATTATAGCCCGCTAAACAACCATTAAATGATGATATATGTCATACATTGTGGTTTAATTTTGTATGTTTGAATTTCAATTTATTAAGGTAAAATCATGAAAAAATTTACATTTCTTTTAATGTTTGCACTGGTTTTGGGAACGTTTTCGTTAAATGCCGCAAATGTGATTGACAACGGCAAAACAAGCCTGGTCATCATCCAAAATAAGGAGGGCTATTTTGTCGCCAAAAATCTGGTGGGCAAAATTACAAGCCGCCCGGTTAAAACGCTTCAGGGCGATTTTATAAGGCTAACCATCCCCGGCTACACCAAAAGTAATAAACTTGGTGTTCCGGAAGTTCCTGAGAAGCACAGGCTTATTGAAGTTCCGCTGAATGCTCGTCCAAAGGTGGTTATATTATCGAAGGTGGTTAAAGAAATTAACCTCTCCGACCTTGGTATTACCCGGCCTTTGATGCCGGCTCAGCCTCCTCAACCCAAATCGGGTATTGCTCCCCCGTTTGCCTACCAAAAAGCAGCTTATGGTGTAAACAGCTTTTCGGACGATCCGCTCGTTACAGTTGATGTATTGGGCGTTATGCGGTCGGTTCAACTGGGCAGGCTTACCATTCATCCGGTAAGCTACAATCCCGTTACCAATACGATTCGTGTGGTTGAATCGTTGGAATTTAAAGTTGTTTTTGAAAATGCCGACCAGGCTGCTACCAAAGCATTAAAAGAAAAATATTACTCTCCCTATTTTACGGGGTTATATCAGTCACTTTTCAATTACCGTCCTGTTTCCACGCGGACGAACCTTACGCAATATCCCGTTAAATATGCCATTGTATCCGACAGAATGTTTGAAGCACAGTTGGCACCATTTATTGCATGGAAACAGCGAAAAGGCTTTACCGTGGAGGTGGCCTATACCGATGTTATTGGCAACACCACTGCCGATATTAAAGCCTGGCTTCAATCGTTGTATGATGCGGGTACCCCCGAAGATCCGGCACCTTCGTTTGCACTCTTTGTTGGCGATATTGAGCAGGTAGCTGTTTGGAACAATGGAAACGGAGTTACCGACCGAAACTCCTGCGAGTTTACCGGCGACCTGTACCCTGATATGTATTACGGACGTTTTTCAGCTCAAACTACCGCACAGTTACAGCCTTACATTGATAAGACATTGCAATATGAGCAATACGCCATGCCGGTTACCACCTTTTTGGATACCGTGGTAATGATTGCCGGGATGGACAGCGGCCATGGACATGATTGGGGTAACGGACAAATAAATTACGGTACCATAAACTATTTTAACGAAGCCCACGATATTTATTCCAACACCTATCTTTATCCCGGCTCGGGAAGCCAAAGCGCAACCATCATCCAAAATATTAGCGATGGCGTAAGCTTTGCAAACTATACTGCACACGGTAGTCCCAGCGGCTGGGCTGACCCTTCGTTTACCATTAGCGATATTCCAAGCCTTCAAAACAATGGAAAGTACGGTCTGTTAATCGGTAACTGCTGCTCTACCAGCGAGTATCAGGTGTCGGAGTGTTTTGCCGAGGCCTTGCTAAGAGCAGAAAACAAAGGAGCAGTAGGCTATATTGGCGGATCAAATTCAACCTATTGGGATGAGGACTACTATTTTGGCGTGGGAGTGGGAACCATTAGCGAGAACCCTCCGCCCTACGAAGAAACCACGTTGGGAAACTACGACAGAGCCTGGCACGACCATGGCGAAGTGTGGGGCGACTGGTTTACTACCATGGACCAGCATGTGGCGGCAGGTAATCTTGCCGTTACCGAAAGCGGCTCTTCGGCCGAAACCTACTATTGGGATATATACAACCTTATGGGCGACCCCTCGTTGATGGTGTATTACTCTGTCCCCGAAGTAAATCCCGTAACCCACGATCAATTTGTAATGATTGGCGTAGGAACCTTTGAGGTACATGCTGCTCCTCATTCGTATGTGGCGCTTAACGATAACGGTGTTTTAAAAGCGACAGCACTTGCCGATGACAATGGAGATGCTACCCTTACTTTCGACCCCTTTACCATTCCCGGTACGGTGGAGTTGATTGTTACAGCTCAGAATTATCAACCCTGGATTGAAAATGTGCAGGTTTTTGCACCCAATGGTCCCTTTTGCGTTTATCAAAGCCACACCTATAACGATGATTCCCTTGGAAATGGTAACAACAATCCTGAATTTAACGAAAATGTTTTCATCAACCTTACCATGGCTAACTACGGAAACGACACCGCTTATCAGGTAGAAGTGAAACTTAGCTCCGCTGATGGATATATTACGGTGATTGATTCAACCGATATGTACGACACCATGGCTGTAAATCAAACCGTAACACGTAACAACGGATATCTTATAAAACTGGCTGACAATGTGCCCGATCAGTATGAAATCAATATGAATGTTTTGGCTACGGATGAAAATGATTCAAGCTGGCAAAGTCAGTTTGTTATTACGGCCTATGCTCCTGATGTTAAAGCCGATGAATTAATTGTTGATGACAGTCAAAACGGCAACAACAACGGAAGGCTTGATCCGGGCGAAGATGCCATTATAAAACTAAAGGTGGTAAACAACGGCCACTGTATTGCCAACAACGTTAATGTGAGTCTGATTGCCTACAATGCATACGTAGATGTGCTAAGTGGCGATACCTTATTAACATCGGTGGGTACGTTGGGAGCCTATTATCCTCAATTTAATGTCCATGTTAAAAACGATGCTCCCGAAGGTATTTTTGCCGAAATGCACAGCAAGATTGTTTTTGGAGGATACAATGTTACCAATGTTTTTTATCCTAAAATTGGAATCCTGATGGAGGACTGGGAAACAGGCGACTTTTCGAAATTTAACTGGCAAACCGATGGAAATCAGCCGTGGAAAATAAATTCCCAATTTCCATACGATGGATTTTATGATGCCGAATCGGGTGACATTACCAACAACCAGACTTCGGCATTACACATTCAATATCAGGTGATGGGCAACGACTCAATTTCTTTCTGGAGAAAAGTTTCCAGCGAAGAGGATTTTGATTTTATGAACTTCTATATCGATGGAACACTTGTGGAACAGTGGTCGGGAAGAACGGAAGGATGGCGCCGACAAGCCTATGCTGTAACACCCGGCATGCATGAGTTTAAATGGACTTATGAAAAAGATTATGCGGGTTCCGATGGCGCTGATAAAGCATGGATTGACGATATAGAACTGCCAACCATGATGATGACGACTATTTTTGCAGGGCCTGATGACGAAAGTTGCGAAGGTACCGATTTTCAGTGCCAGGGAACAGCTACCAACTTCGATACCCTCTTTTGGACAACTTCCGGAACGGGTACTTTTACCAACGGCAATACTTTTAATGCGCTATACACCCCTTCGGACGATGATATTAAAGCCGGACAGGTTTTGCTTAGCTTTAATCAATACGATGTGGACGGTTATTTTGCTTCCGACACCATGCAACTATCTTTTAACCTTTTACCCGGCATTCCCGATATGCCTGTGGGACCTGAAATAATTGACCTGAACCAGACAACATCTTCGGATTATACCACCAACCCGGTTGCCGGAGCAGATAGTTACCAATGGAGCATTGTTCCCGACAGTGCAGGGGTTCTGTCGTGGAACGATACCCTTTGCACCGTTACCTGGAATCAGGAATATGAAGGAGAGGCCATGCTGAAGGTGCGTGGCGTGAACGGCTGCGGTAACAGCAACTGGTCCGATTCGTTGCTGATAATCGTGAGCCTCCCGTGGGGAATTGCCGAAAATAGTAAGGGAATAAATTGCACTATTTGGCCCAATCCGTTTAGAGATGATTTATCAATTCAAATGAACAACCTTACAGGTGATAATTTATCAATTGAGATTGTTAATGCCATGGGGCAGACAATCCAATCGGTTCAGCGTCATCATGTTGCCGGAAGCCGAAATGAACATATTAACCTTGCCGGTTATGATGCCGGGGTTTACTTTGTAGTTATTCGTTCAGGATTGGAAAATATTGTAAAAAAGGTGGTTAAAAAATAAAGTTTGACTTTGTATAAGCTAATACAATCAAGACCGATTTCCCCCACTAAAACCCGGTCATCCTGAGTGTTTTTCGACGGCAGAAGAAAAACGTATCGAAGGGTGACTGCTAACAACACCACCTTCCCACATGCTTCGATACAATTCCTCTTCGCTAACGCTACGAGAAATCACTCAGCATGATCTTCCCACAATAATCTTTTTGCATCCTGTAATCCGGTCATCCTGAGTATTTTTCGACAAAAGGAGAAAAATGTATCGAAGGGTGGCCGGTGTATTATTCCCCCACGCTTTTAACCTGCCGGGTCTTCACCCGCAATTGGCTACCTTCGACCAAAAAGGTTTTGTGTTCTGCTAAAAAATTATACTATTTCCGGGCTATCCTTTTCTTTAACCGACATCCTTTTATAAGTAGCGTAGAGTGTACCTAAACCCAGCAGGATAAAAGTGCCGCTACCAATGGGTGCACCACCACCCAGGGGCGGCTCACCGGTTGGTGTTCCTCCCGGATCACCGGGTTCCTTAACTTGTGTGAATCCTGTAAAAGAGGCTAATATTAAGGCAATTGCGATGATAAACTTTGTATATTTCATAATTGAGGCGGGATTTTAATTTATTGAATAAAAACTTTTTTTGTTGAAACAGTATTACCGTCATTTACCGTAACAAGGTAATAACCTGAATGATTCATGGTAATGCCCGTAATCTTTTGATTTGAATTTACGGCAGCAACCTTTTGCCCAAGTAAATTATATATTGCAATGGAAGCATGATTACTTTGCTTTAGTACAACCCTTATTTGGCCATCAGCAGTGTATGCACTAAACGATTCATTGCTTGTAGGTTGTTCCGCAATACCTGTAATAACAAACGAAACTACAAACCTGTCGGTTACCGATTGGTTATAAATAAAAGTATAATCCGATTTTTTTAAATCGGTTGCTTCGCTAGTTAGGTTGTCATATAGCAGCACTTCATCAATATCACCCACTTCTGTTAAGGAGATTGTCATTTGGTCGCCATCTTTTCCTATAACATCAACCGGAATGGTTTCAACATTGGAAGGCAGTGCGTTTATTGACATTTTCCCATTATCGGTAGAAAAAATTTGCGGCCTGTTTTGATTAAAACTAAAGAGTTTATGAGCATCAAGATTTCCATCCCAGCCCGGTATTGCTTCATCGTTTAAGCAGATAAGTGTTTCATCAGTCAGGCTACCGTTCGACACTTCAAGCCTGATTTTTTGCTGATTGGCAGAAGCTTCTGCACTTTTCATAAAAGCAGTATCGCTGTGAACACAAACATCGGAGGTCATTTGTAAAGTTCCGTTGTTGCTTCCATCGGCAACCTGTACAAAAAATCCCTGATTCATGGCAATGTGTGCCGAACCGCCATTGGTACCGCCACTACCGGGAGTATAGGTGGCAAAGTTACCGTTGTTATAAACATAAATAGTTCCGTCAACATTGGTTTTTGTCCAGCCAACTGGCGCATCCCAGTCGATGGCTGATGTAAAAGGATTCCCCACAAAATTATATCCGTAATCGCTTCCGGGATTGCTCCTTACCAAATTATTGTTACTGCCAACGTTTCCTGTTCTGCCCGGCCCGCTAAAAGTAAACGTTTGTGCCGACGAGCCGCCAACCCATATCATCCACCCCATCATATCGCCCAAATCAGTGGTTAAATCAGAAGCATAAGTATAGGTGTTATCCGCTTCATTATAAGATTTCATCCAAACATCGGGGCTGCCACCAAGGTAGAGCGCATTGGCCGTTTGGTTGTCAACCGGTGCCGAAAAACTATGCCACTGCCCGGGGGTTGTATAGCACTCGGCATCAATATCTCCCACAATAGTTCCGTTGTTAATTAACGAGCCTTGATAGGTTGCAGTGGATTTAACAGTTAATGTTGAACCAAGTGTCAGGTTTAATCCTGCCGGAATGGTCATTTTTCCTTTTAAAATAAAAGGGGCTGTTCCGGTGTTCATATCGGTAGAGAGCGTTAAGAAATAGCTTTCGTTTACCTGTATATTTTCCGGGGTAAAGGCGCCTCCGGTTTGGGTAAAGTAACCACTTAATCCTGTGCCTGTTAATGTACCGAAACGCAGATAACCTGTTCCGGAGCCGGGTGCTGTTAACGCTCCTGCTGTTTGCGTGTAATCGCCATAGCAAACCAAATAACAATTGCCGGAGGCATTGGTCATTTCCAACGTATCACCAGTGAGGGCAAAACTGCCATGTACGTACAACGATTTGTCGGTTGCCGAGGTAACCAACCTTACATCTTTTCCGTTGGATTGGCTCATAACAAAGTCGCCCAACACGGTGGTTAATCCCTGCAAACCCACATTGCGATTTTGCGTAGATGAGTTCCATGTAAAGTTATAAAAATTCTGTCCTACATTACCGAGTTCCAAAAAGGTTGTTCCGGTTCCCACACCTATTATTTCGCAGGTAGAGCCTGTTTCCCAGGTAGCAGTTGAAATATCAGCGGCCGTATTATGTTGATAGGTGGCCCCGTTTTCAATTTTAATTTCTGCTCCTGAGGCACGGGTTAAACTACCCCGTTTTTCAAGTGTCCCCCATACATTCAGGTCGGTACCGCTTCCGTCTTCCAACGTAGCTGTTATCCCCTCATCAATTATTAACTTACCACCTGCATTTACCGTTGTTTGATCGATGGATACACTTTCATCTATGGTTATCACATCCCCGTTGCTTACAAACACTGCATCGTCATAATAATCAGGGGTAAGCAGGGCATCTACATAGGCTGATGTTGTACCATTGTAATATTGCCACGAAGTGGAATCGCTCCAGTTTCCGGTAGCTTTTGAGGCGTAGGCAGGGCGTAACAATTGGGAAGCACCACCTATTGAAGAATCCAAATAGTTAGCCGTTCCCGTGTTATGATTGTGCATAGTTCCTGCAAATCCGGTTCCCGTTAAATAAGTGGGCAATGATGCCTGATCGTCAAAGTGCATTAAAAAGAGCGTGTTTGCATCAACATAATAAGCTTCGCGACTATAGGTGGTTTGCATATCGGAGACCGAACGGGCAATGTTGGAAAGTCTTATTTCATCAATTTGCCCGTCATAATAATTACCATAACCGCTGTGATACCTAGCACCAATATTTAGATAATTTGTATTGGTTATCAATGTCCAGTTTGATGCTATATTATCATTATCTACCTCATTTACATCAACATACAATTTAGCAGTAGAACCATCAAATGTTGCTGCCACATGATACCAGGTATTAAAAGTAAGATCTTCTGAAGCATCAGTAGAAAGTTCGGACCCGTTATCTCTATTATAAAAATCAACGGCAAAATCACCGCTACCTAAGGGGTTTTTTACCTGAAAACTAAAAATGGAATCACGAAACATAAAATCGTCCCAGCCTGAAACAGAATTTACATAAATCCACGCCTCGAAGGTCCATGCCGAAGTTACATTTAATCCTGAGGCGTTGGAAACATAGAGGCTTTGATAGCTACCGGGATTATCGAAATCGTACGAATAAACATTTCCCGCCTTTACCGAAACTCCAAGCAACAAGGCAAAGAGTAACATAAAGAGAGGTTTAACAAAGGAGTAAGATTTTTTCATAAGGCAATTTTTTTAGCAATAAAAGGTTGGTAAATAATTTTACAAATAATGGATTAGAATAAAAAAATGCACTGTCGTAAAGCTACAACAGTGCATCAATTGTTATCTATTCTTCAATCTCTTCGGTGTGTATCCGGTAAAGTTTTTTTCCGCCGTAGGCAGCACCCAAACCAAGTAGTATTAAAAGGCCACTGCCCACAGGAGCATTACCACCTGTTTGGTTACCACTTGCACCATGGCCGGCACCGGTTGGCGGCGGTGGAGGTTGGGTAAATCCAATGGAAGCTGAAAGGACAAAAGCTATCGTAAAAAGTGCGGTTATTATCTGTTTTTTCATAATGATATGTTTTTAAGTTATCTTTCAGTAATTTAACTATCGGATGATTAATTTTTTCGACATAACACTGTTGTCATCCAATGACAAGCGAACAATATATACACCTGCGTGCAATCCGGTGTTCAGGGTTTGCATGCTGTTGCTGGATAATTGTTGTGTGTAAACAACCTGTCCCAACAAATTAAGTACCGACACCTGCCCGTTAAGGTTTTTGTTTTCCAAATTTCTTATTACAACACTGCTGTTTGAAGCATAAATGTTAATGTTTTGGTGCAGTGCAGATGGGTTGTTAATACCTGTTACACTATAAAACTCAAGCTCGAACCGGTTGGCATCGTCGCCTTCGGAAGTGGTATAGGCATAAGTATCGCCTTCCGATATAGTAACCGTGGTATTAAGTTTTAAATCGGTTAATTTAACTTTTAAATCGTTGACAGCAAGGTTGTCAATACCTGTGAAATCCAGCGTATAGTCACCGGGATAATTGGTTTTAACAGCAAGAGGCAACACATAATCTTTAATATTCAACGGCAGGCAATTGATGCTGTAAATGTTTTCGCCATCGTTGGTATAAATCTGGGGTGCTTTGGAATAACCAAATAGTTTGTAAGCATCAATGGCATGGTCGAAAGTTTTTGTGGCATCTTCCCTGAATTGAATGTAAGCATTGCTTTCGCCTTTTTCGCCGGTAACTTTTACCACCAAAGTGTTTTCGGCATTACCTGTTTTATAATAGGTGCCGGTTGCATGTACCTCGTCGGCAGCTTCCATGGTAACCGATTGCGAAGCAGCAGTAGTTTTAACAAAATAGCCCTGCATGGCCGGTATTATTCCGCCGGTTAAATCACCGGCACTTCCATTCCAGCTGATATAAGCACCATCGCTGGCACGCACAACATAAACCGCACCGTCAACACTGGCAGATTTGGTAAGTAAATCCCAGTCGATGGCAGCTGTGTAAGGATTTCCCAACAGGTTCCAGCCGGGAGAAGAAGCACCACTGGTATAGCTTAAGTTTTTAGTAACGGTACCCGCATTAATATCACCGGTAAATTGTTTTGTTGTAGCAGGTGCTTTATAAGCACAAAGGTATCCTTTACCCACTACAAAATTAGCATCACCAAAGGTGCCTCCGGTATAATTCAACCAATTGTCGGTAGTTGCCGTTTCATCATACTCATATAAATCATCATTACCTGCTGTGGGTTCAAAACCCGAGCCGGCAATGGCAAAACTACTTACCGGAGCCGAAAGAAAATGCCAGCCGTCGCTGCTGGTTGAGTATGCTGTCATGTAGCGGTTGATTCTCACAGTACTACCCACATTGGTAAATGTACCATGTATAATAAGAGAGCCTGTGCCTGTAGCATCCGAGTTAATGGTTAACGTGGCACTTCCTTCGATAAGCAGGTTGCGGCAGTCTGCCGTAGTAGAGGTTGTTAAGGTGGGGTCGGTAGATTTTAACGGGATAAGTACATCGGTAGTTGCATCAGGTACACCACCAAACCAGTTTCCTGCTGTGGCCCAGTCGCTAGTGGTGCCATCCCATTCGTGTGCAAGGGGGAGGTGGTCAGTGGCATAATAATTCCATGTTTTCCAACCTGCATCGTGTGGACCAGCCCTTAAGCTTGTATTAAAATCTGAATCTCCATCACAAGCAATACTTGTTCCTGTACCTTCATTAAAATGATAAAGTAATATAGTATTTGCATCAGCAACAAATTGATTATCATAAACAGCCGGTGTAAAGGCAGCGGTATAACGGGCAGTTTTTGAATATCTGAATTCATCAAAATCACAGTTTTGGACATACCGTATATAACCACCATCATATCTGGCACCAAAGTTTATTGCTGCTATTGATGCGTCCAAACTAAAATCAGCATCAGTGCTTGATCCAACTTGCGTACCATCTATAAATAAACGGGTAGTCCTTGTGGACCCGGGTTTGGTTGAAGAAACAGCAATATGATGCCAATGATTCAAGGTCATGTAATTTGAGCCGGAAGTTAGTGTTCCTTCTACACTAAAGCCCTGACCTGAGCCATCAAATGCAACAATGCCAACTCCCAGCAGGTCACTACCATTATTTCTAAAATAGAGCTCAAAAGAATACTTTCTACTAGCGATAGCAGGAAAAGTACCTGATGCAGGAGTTGAAGTAGGGTAAACCCATAATTCAATAGTCCAGTCGCTACCGGCAATATCCAGTTTATTACTTGCATCGTTTACATAAAAAGAATCATCACCATCAAAGTTTAGGAAACTTCTGTTTTGCGCTTGCGTATAGCTGCCCAAAAGCAAGAGGCCGAGGGTAAAAACAAACCCGATTGTCTTAAATAAGTACTTGTTTTTCATAACTGTAGTTTTAATTAACAATATTTTGTAATAAGGATAATAATTTCTCTATTATTATACATAAGACGCAAATATATTAAATTACCCCTAACATGTCAAGCTGTTTTTATAGGAAAAGGTATCGGAATCAAGGCTTTTTATACTTAATAGGTGCCGGGATACCTCCCGTTTTAACCCCGGTCATCCTGAGTGTTTTTCGACGACAGGAGAAAAATGTATCGAAGGGTGGCCGGTGTATATCCCCCCACGCTTTCAACCTGCCGGATCTCCACCAGCAATAAGCCCCCTTCGACCCGACAGGTTTTTGCCAGGCATATCTCTTTTCCAATAATTTAATATCTTTATCCGGAATTTAATTATTCAGCAATGCAGAAAATTGATTGTTATCATTAACAAATTTCTTAACAAAAAAGTTTAACCCATGAAAAAAGCTTTATTTATTTTTAGTTTTATTTTAGCTTCAACTTTTTACATCAATGCCCAAAGTTCGCTAATGGCAAATTATCCGTTAACAGAAAATGGCGTGGATGTTTCGGGGCAAAACGACTCACTTACTTTAAAAAATGTGATATTTCAAAATGGCGGTGCCTATTCCAACGGCATTTATGCGGGAAACGACACCACCGGTTCGGAGATAATGACCCCGCCGTTTACTACTTTTGATTACGATAATTTTACGGTGTATCTTGATTTTAAAATTGAAGCCTATCCCGAAAATCGTGAACCCATAATTATTGGCGGATATCTATGGCGTTGGATTGGTGCTTATGTTGATGGCGACAAACTTGCATTTATGGCCAACGATTTCAGCTTATACGAAATAACCGACAAAAGCATTCCTTTAAACCAATGGAATAAGCTTAGAATCAGCTTTAAAAAAGAGGACGATAAATGCAGCCTCTTTTTGAATGATAGTCTGGTTTCCGATTACACAATATTAGAGTTCAGTTCGGGCGACGATCCCCGTTTTGTTAACTATCACGGAGGTTCCGGAATTACTTTTAAGGGATATTGGAGAAACCTGGTTTTTTATAATTCGTCAAATCCTGAAGGAATTGACGAGATAAGTCCTTTCGAAAACATTTCTGTTAGTTATTCGAATGAATACCTGAGTGTTAATGTTCCTGGCAGGTCGGGCAACATTGTAATGGATATTTTTGATGTGCAGGGCAGCATGTTGAAAACCGCATGGCTTTCAAAGGGTGTTAACCGTTTTACCCTAAACTTGCGTGAGGGAGTTTATATGTTGAGA